>JAJQEV010000006.1 GCA_021201475.1 Clostridiales bacterium | reverse complement strand
TCACTGGTGAGACTGCCGCCCATGGCGGCTGGCGGGGATTGCCGCCTCGTCCCTCCGCCGTCAAGCGGCATTTCCGCTGCGCTCCCTAGCCTTACGGCGGGACGGGCGTCAATTTTGTTATCCTTCGGTCGATGAAATCTGACTGTACGGCTGCGTTACGTTCCTCAGCTTAGGATGGATTGAATCTTTAAGTTGATGACATTGCCTTTCAGGGGGGCCAATAAAGTGGCGGTTACAACAACCTCCTGCCGCCCCTGAAAGGGTAGGGAGCGCAGCGGAAATGCCGCTTGACGGCGGAGGGGAACCGGCGGCAGCCGGTGGAGGGGTCACGAACAGCCAGCAGCTAACAGCTATAAACATAGTGTACCCCCTTTTTCCAAATTTGTCAGTAAAAATTTGGATACAATGTGACGCGCACCGGGAAAGCTGCATACACTGGACTGACGAGGAGGAATGTCTATGTGTGGAATCGCAGGCTTTTGCAGCTTTGACCGGGACAATCGGGAGGCCCCGTGGCGGGAGGCCGCCTTCGCCATGGGGGAGACCCTCTGCCGCCGGGGACCAGACGACGCCGGGGAGTGGTACAGCCGGGACTGCGCCCTGGCCCACCGCCGCCTGGCGGTCATCGACCCGACCCACGGCCAGCAGCCCATGGAAAAGGACGGCCTGACCCTGTGCTACAACGGGGAGCTGTACAACACGCCGGAGCTGCGGTACCGTCTCATGGCCGCCGGGCACACCTTCGCCACCCGGACGGACACCGAGGTGGTGCTGGAGGCGTACCGGGCCTACGGCGAGGGGGTGGGGGACTATCTGGAGGGCATCTACGCCTTCGCCCTGTGGGACAGCCGGGCGGGGAGGCTCTTCTGCTGCCGGGACCGGTTCGGGGTGAAGCCCTTCTTTTACACGGTACGGGACGGAGCCTTCGTCTTTGGCAGCGAACTAAAGGCTCTCTTTGCCTACCCCGGTATCCGGCCTGAGGCGGACGAGGACACCTGGCGGGAGGTGCTGGGCGTCTCCCCCGCCCGGACGCCGGGGAGCGGGGTGTTCGCCGGGATTCGGGAGCTGCGGCCCGCCCATCAGCTGGTCTTTGACCGGGAGGGCCTGCGGATGCGTCGGTACTGGAACGTGGAGAGCCGCCCCCATACGGAGTCCTACGAGGACACGGTGGCCCACCTCCGCACGCTCCTCACCGGAGCCATCCGCCGCCAGCTGGTCAGCGACGTACCTCTGGCCACTCTGCTGTCCGGCGGGCTGGACAGCAGCATCATCACCGCCGTGGCCGCCGCCGAGTACGCCGGACAGGGGCGGGAGCCGCTAGCCACCTACTCCTTTGACTACACCGGCAACGACCGGTTCTTCCGCCCCTCCTCCTTCCAGCCCGACGCCGACGCCCCCTGGGCGCTGCGGATGGCGGAGGACTTCCGCACCCGCCACACAGTACTGACCTGCACCCAGGAGGCGCTGGTGGAGCTGCTGCCCGCCGCAGTGGAGGCGAAGGATTTGCCGGGGATGGCCGACCTGGACTCCTCCCTGCTGTTCTTCTGCGGGGAAATCAAGAAGCAACACACCGTTACCCTGTCCGGGGAATGCTCCGACGAGCTGTTCGGCGGCTACCCCTGGTTCCACCGGGCGGACATGATGGCGGCGGACACCTTCCCCTGGTGCATGGACTTCTCCGCCCGGACGGAGGTACTGAACCCGGCGCTGGTGCAACGGCTGGATTTGGAGGAGAGCGTCCGCGCCCGGTACCACGCCTCCCTGGCGGAGACGCCCCGGCTGGAGGGGGAGACAGGGGCAGAGGCCCGGCGGCGGGAAATCGCCTGGCTGAACCTCATCTGGTTTATGACCAACCTGCTGGACCGGAAGGACAGGATGAGTATGTATTCCGGCCTGGAGGTGCGGGTGCCCTTCTGCGACCGGCAGGTGGTGGAGTATGTCTGGAACATCCCCTGGGAGATGAAGAGCCGGGGCGGGGTGCGGAAGGCGGTGCTGCGGGACGCGGCGGCGAGCATCCTGCCGGAGGCGGTGCGGCTGCGCCCCAAGTCCCCCTATCCCAAGACCCACAACCCCCGATTCGAGGCGCTGGCCCGGGAGAAACTGCTGGCCCTCCTGGCCGACCCCAACGCCCCCATCCACGCCATTGTCAACGAGGACGCCCTGCGGGGCGGCCTGCTGGTCAGCGCCGGGGACTATGGCAGACCCTGGTTCGGCCAGCTGATGGCAGGCCCCCAGATGATTGCCTGGCTCATAGAGCTGAACCTGTGGATGGAGCGGTTCGGGGTGGCGCTGTAGAAAGCAGGCGCGGCTCCCGGCTGTCAACACCGGCCCCGCGGGCACAGGCAGGGGAACCTTCCCTCTAAATCAAATCCCACCTGTCATAAAATGTATTTTTATGACAGGTGGGATTCAAATTTCAGTAGAGGATTATTCTTCCTCCTCCGCCTCCTCGGCGGCTTCCGCGTCGGCCTGGGCCTGGGCGTAGCCCTGGGCGGCGCAGAGGACGAAGCTGTCCACATCGTCGCTGTCGCAGAGGTAGACGCAGGTGGTGTCGCCGTTCAGGATGCAATAATAGGCGTCGTCGTCCTCGCTGTAGGCCCCGACAGACAGGGTGACGGTGACCTTCTCCCCATCATCGCTCTCGTAGCTGACATAGACCTCGATGGGGGCGTCCAGGCCGTATTCGGCCAGGGCGTCGCTGTCCGGCTTGAAGGCCGCCAGGGCGGTGAAGGATACGCCGTCCAGGTCGGTGGTCAGCTCGTCACAGAAGGCGTCCTCGGTGATGTCCTGGCCGTCCAGCATCCAGTAGTACTCAGTGGTGACCTCCGGCTCCACGCCGCTGGAGGCGTCGCCGTCGTCGCTCTCCACCTCCACGGTGGCGGAGGCCACGGTGATGGTGGTCTCCGTGTCCCCGGTGACGGAGAAGGTGGAGACGTTCTCCTCATCCAGGTCGGGCCAGCTGGGCAGGTTCGCCATGTCGTACAGGGTGACATACATGGCGGAGGCCAGGGTGCTGTCCAGGGTGTAAATCGTCTCGCTGTCCCCCTCCAGCATGGCGTAATAGTCGCCGTCGGCGGAGGTGGCGCCGATATACAGGGTGGCGGAGTTGCCGTCGCTGTCGGTGACGGTCAGGGTGTAGTCCGGTTCCTCCAGGCCGTAGGAGGACAGCTCCTCTGCGGCGGTGAAGGAATAGGTGGCCTCCAGATCCTCCAAGGCGGAGACGATGGAGGAAATTGTGCTGTCGTCCAGGTCGAAGTCCGCATCGCCGTCATAGGCCCAGGTCTCGTCGTCCGTCTCGGTGAAGGACAGAGCCTCGGTGGTGGGGCTTTCAAAGGTCAGGGCCATGGGGGAATCCACCGTCTCCACATAGATTTTGGCGGCTTCCTCCTCGGCGGCGGCAGCGGTCTCCGCAATGATGTTGCCGATCATCACAGCCAGCAGCAGGACAATCACCGCTGCCAGAGCGATCACCACCCCGATCAGTTGCTTTTGCTTCTTTTTGCTCATGGAATCACCCCGCTTACAGCTTCCGCCGCTTCATCCAGCGGAAGAAGCCCAGGGCCACGCAGACCAGCGGCAGCACCGCTACATACAGCAGGCTCCACATCCCGGCGTTGGAGGAGGTATTGTAGGTCACCTCCAGGCTCTTGGAGGCGATGGAGATGGTGCTGACCTCCTCAAAGCCGGCGGTCAGGTTGTTCATAAACACCTGGAGGTTCACAATGGAGTCGCCATAGGAGGCGTTGATGTCGTCGTCCAGCAGCATGGCGCAGGAGTAGACGGTGAAACGGCTGACAATCTCCTCATCCTCCTCGGCGTCCTCCTCGGCCTCCAGGTCAGAGGAGGCGGCGCTGTCGTCGTCCGCGTCCTCTTCCTCGGCGTCGGTGTCGGAAGTCTCCGCATCCGCATCCGCGTCCTCGTCTTCACTCTCAACGGTGAAGGTCTGGGTGGCGGTGGCAGCCAGGACGAACTCGCCCTCGATATAGTTGTTCTCGTCCACCACGGCGATGCCGTAGTCCGAGGTGGTCAGGAAGGTGTCCAGGTCGATGGTATCGTCCTCCAGGCCGGTGGTGGTCATGCCCAGGGGGTAGCCGTTGTAGCCGCCGTAAATCAGCACCAGGCTGTCGCTGCTGAGACCGTCTGCCGCATCAGAGGAGGTGTCCAGCTCCGGGAAGAACACATAGTAGCTCTGTGCGGCGGCCATATAGCGGCTCTCATCGCCCACATAGCCATCCACCATCTCCAGGCCGTAGTCCGCCATCAGGGCGTCCAGGTTGGGATGGTCAAAGTCGACCGGGGCCAGAATCAGCTCCACCTGTCCGCCCTCCGCCAGATAGGAGCGGATAATCTCCAGTTCCTCGGCAGTGATGTCGCTGGTGGGCTGGTTGAGGATCAGCACGTCGCAGTCCTCCGGGAACTCCTCCATCAGCAGGCTGACCTCGGCGGTAGTGAAGTGGCTCTTGGTCAGGAGGTCGGTGACTTCGCTGCCCAGGTCGCTCTCCCCGTGGTTGGTGGTCAGGTAGATGGTGTAGCTGGCGTCGGACACCACCTGGTCGATGGCAGAGACCAGCTGGCCCTCGCCGTCAAACTCGCTGTAGGAGGTGGTGCCGTAGTAGTAATAGGAGTACCAGTCCAGCACCAGAATATCGTCAAAGGTGACGTTGGTCTGATTGCCGGTCTCCTCGCAAATCACCATGATGGAGTCCGCGTCGCAGTCATACTCCGTCAGCAGGGAGGGGTACTCGGTGGGGTCCTGGTAGGTGACGGCGACATGATCGCTGAGGGCGGCGAACTTCCGCAGGAAGGTGGCGATGCGGGTGTCGGTGTCGTCCTCGCTGGCCAGCACCAGCAGCTCAATGTCGGTGTCCAGGCCCTCCATATAGTCCAGCGTGGTGTCGGACATGGAATAGATTTGGGTGTTGGAGATGTCCAGCTGGGTATAGGCGGTGGGCAGCTGGGCGATGGCGATATTGAAGATAATGACGATGGCCACCACCAGGGCAATCATCCCCGCGGAGAACAGGCCGTTCTTCCGGTTGGCGGAAAGGGCCTTCCGCTGGGCAGGGGCCTTGGTCTTGCGGGCCTTTTTGGTTTTCTCAGACATATTGATTCCCCTCCTTTTAGTGCCAGCGGCGTCTCTGAATGACCTGAACGGTCAGGAAGAGCATCAGCGCGGTGACGGACAGCAGCATCAGCACGCCGGGCAGGTCAAACACCTGATACTCCGCGAAGTTCAGCAGCACCCCGGTGAAGGAGAAGGCGGACAGGACGTTGGGCACCAGGCTCTCGAACAAGCTGCTGTCCACCAGGTAGCAGGCCACGGTGATGACCGCCAGGCCGCCGCCTACCCCGGCGGACAGGACGTGGGCGGAGGTCAGGCTGTCCAGCAGCAGGCCGATGGCGATGGAGGCGATGAGCAGCAGGACGAAGGAGCCGGAGGCGGTGGTGGGCAGGAAGGACACGATGGAGTCCCACAGGTGTAGCACCAGCAGGATGCCGAAGGTGCCCACGGCGGCGATGACCTGGCTCTCTGTGGCGGCGGACACCAGCATACCGATGGAGATGTAGGCCGCGCCCAGCACGAAGAAGCACAGCAGCGTGCAGTAGTCCGTCAGGTAGTACACCACGCCGGAGCTGCCGGCGGCCACCTTCATAATCAGCGGGCAGAAGGCGAACAGCACGCAGGGGATGGCGAACACGGTCAGCACCGCGCAGAACTTGCCCAGCACCATGCCGGTGACGGTGACGGGGCTGGTCAGGAGCAACTGGTCGGTGCGGTTATGCCGCTCCTCGCTCATCACCCGCATACACAGCAGGGGGATGGCGATGAGGAACAGGAACAGGGCGTAGTACAGGGAAATGGCAAAGCTGGGATAGCCGTTCAGCAGATTGTAGGCCATGAAGTACAGGCCCACGCAGGCCAGCATAAAGGCGATACAGATGCTGCCTATCATGCCGTTGGTGAAGGAGGCCAGCTCCCTCCGGTAAATTGCTTTCATTGTGCATCCTCCTTCTCTTCCTCTGTCGGTTCCGCAGAGGCTTCCTGAGGCGCTTCGGAATCGGCGTCCTCCGGCAGCGTGACCTCGTACAGGTCGTCAAACTCCGGCTCCGCCGACTCGTCCAGTTCGGCGGTGTGGGGGTTTTCCTCCGAGGTGGCAGGCTCCTCCGGCGCGTCCAGAGCGGCTTCCTCCGCCTCCTGCGCAGTGGGACGGCGGCGGCGCAGACGGCGCTTCTTCTCCGGGGCGGGAGCGGGGGCGTCGTCCGTCAACTCCAGGAACACCTTCTCCAGGCTGGCCTGGGTCTGCTTCATCTCCAGGATGGGCAGGCGGGCGTCGGCCAGGGCGTAGAAGATGGCCTCCCGGGGGTCGGCCCCCTGCTCCTGCTCCAGGGTCACGGCGCAGGCGCCGTCCTCCCCGGCCTTGGCCTGGACGGAGCGCACCCCCGCCACGGCGGACAGGGCGGCGGTGACGTCCTCCGCGCCGCCCTTCACCACCAGGTTCAGCTTGGAAGCGCCCCGCAGATGCTCCTCCAGATGGTCGGCGGAGTCATTGGCCACCAAGCGGCCGTGGGAGATGATGATGATTTCATCGCAAATCTCCTGCACCTCACTGAGAATGTGGGAGGAGAGGATAACGGTATGCTCCTTGCTGAGCTGGCGGATCAGGTCGCGGATTTCAATGATTTGCTTGGGGTCCAGGCCCACCGTGGGTTCGTCCAGAATGATAATGGGGGGGAAGCCCAGAATGGCCTGGGCCAGCCCCACCCGCTGGCGGTAGCCCTTGGACAGGTTCTTGATGAGGCGGCCGGATACGTCGGTGAGCCGGGCCATCTCCTCCACCTGCTCCACCTGGGCCGCACGCTGCTCCTTGGGCACCTTTTTCAGCTCCGCGCAGAACCGGAGGTATTCGCCCACGGTCATATCCATGTACAGGGGCGGCTGCTCCGGCAGGTAGCCGATGCAGCTTTTCGCCTCCTCCGGCTCCTCCAGTACGTTGTGGCCGTTGACGATGATGTCCCCCTCCGTGGCGGAGAGGTAGCCGGTCATCATATTCATGGTGGTGGATTTCCCCGCGCCGTTGGGGCCGAGAAAACCGTAGATTTTCCCGTCCTCGATGGTCAAATTCAGGTGGTCCACCGCAAGGTGGTCGCCGTAGCGTTTGACCAGGTTTTTCAGTTCAATCATTTATGTTCCTCCTTCAGGGCGGGGTATGGGGCCGCCTGTCGTTGTTACAGTATAAGCATACGCAGGCAATCTTAAACTCACCTGAAAGGGGAACGGAAATCACAAATCCCGCCCCGTTTGTGGAAAACGGGGCGGGCGTGTGGGCGGATGGAGGGGATTTTGGCCGGATGGGAAGGGGAGGTTTTGCACAATCCGGGTGTGGAATGTGGAAAGGTGAAGCGTCGAAGGAGACCGGGCGCAGATTTCTCAGACGGAGTTCCCGGACGGAACTGTCGCCTTTCCCTCCTGATAGGGCTGCTTTTCTCGGGAAGACCTCTGAACCATTCCGGTTTCACAGTTCCATAAATCATTGCAAGCGGCAGTCAGGCCCGCCGGGAGGGTGAACGCCTGATCTGAGAATCCCCCGTTTTCCGCACAAAAAAAAGCCCCGCGTCGCCGCGTGGCAAAAACGGACGATGTCCGTGAATTGTTTGCCGGGCCGTCCGGCGAAAGCCGCCGGACGGCCCGGTTTTGAAAAGGAGAAAAACAGAAAAAGCGTTTGTTCCGGCGTGTTCCTGACCACAATGATAAGATACCAGATTTCGCGGGGGAATTGATGAATTAGCTGAAAACATCTTATTTCCAAATTGTGAACTATTTGGCCTCCTCTGCCATACCCCGCTTTTCCCGGGGAATGGCCCCGCAGCCGTTCTGCCTCCGCTGACGCCCTCACTTCACCGGGGCGTCGGCGTAGCCGTAGTCCTCCTCGATGGCGGCAATCATGCCCAGCCGCCTGGCGTGGCGGCCGCCCTGGAACCGGGCGGAGAAGAAGCTGTCGCAAATCATTTTGGCCAGCTCGCTGCCCACCACCCGGGCGCCCATGGCCACGATTTGGCAGTCGTTATGCTCCGTGATGAGGCGGGCGGTGTACGGCTCGCTGCACACACCGGCCCGGATGCCAGGTACCTTGTTGGCTGCCAGGCTGATGCCCACGCCGGTGCCGCAAATCAGCACGCCCTTGTCCACCTCGCCCCGGCGGATGGCCTCCGCCACCAGCCGCCCGGAGACGGGGTAATCCCGCTTCTCCTCCGGGCTGTAGGAGCCGTAGTCCACGCACTCATAGCCCTGGGCCTGCATATACTCCATCAGGATATTTTTCAGTTCTACCGCTGTGTGGTCACAGCCAAATCCGATTTTCATCACGGTTTACACTCCTTCCAATGGTCGGCCCCGTGGGGGCTGTTAGTGGTTAGCGACTAGCCGCCCCCTGCGGGGGCGTGGGTAGCTGTTAGCTGCTGGCTGTTAGCCACCCCTCCGGCGCTTTGCGCCACCTCCGCCGTCAAGCGGCATTTTCGCTTCACTCCCTACCCTGAAAGGGCGTAAGTACCGCGAGGCGGTAGAGCTGTCAGCGCAGCTGACTGAGGGGTTACTAGCCACTAGCCACTGCCCCCCGGGCAAACTTACTCATACAGGGGGAACCGGGCGGTCAGCTCCAGCACCTTGGCGGAAATCTCGTCCTTCTTCTCCTCATAGTGCCAGATGCAATCAGCGATGCAGTCGGCGATGACCTTCATCTCGTCCACGCCCATACCGCGGGTGGTGACGGCGGGGGTGCCGATGCGGACGCCGGAGGTGACGAAGGGACTGCGGGTCTCGCCGGGGACGGTGTTCTTGTTGGCGGTGATGTGGACGGCGTCCAGCCGGGCCTCCAGCTCCTTGCCGGTGCAGTCCTCCTCTCGCAGGTCGATGAGCATCAGGTGGTTGTCCGTGCCGCCGGACACCAGCTTCACGCCACGGGCGGTGAGTTGGGCGGCCAGGGCCTGGGCGTTATCCACGATGCCCTGGGCATAAGCCTTGAACTCCGGCTTCAGCGCCTCACCGAAGCACACCGCCTTGGCGGCGATGACGTGCTCCAGCGGGCCGCCCTGGGTGCCGGGGAACACGGCGGAGTTCAGCCGCTTGGCCAGCACCGCGTTGTTGGTCAGAATCAGGCCGCCGCGGGGGCCGCGAAGGGTTTTGTGGGTGGTGGTGGTGACTACGTCAGCGTAGGGCATGGGGCTTTGATGCACGCCGCCAGCCACCAGACCGGCGATGTGGGCCATATCCACCATCAGATACGCGCCGTAGCCGTGGGCGATTTCGGCCAGCTTCTCAAAGTCGATGGCGCGGGGATAGGCGGAAGCGCCCGCCACGATGAGTTTGGGCCGCACCTGCTTCACGGCCTTTTCCAGCCCGGCGTAGTCAATAAAGCCGTCCTCATTCACGCCATAGGAGACAAAGTGATAATTCTTGCCGGACATATTCACCGGAGAGCCGTGGGTCAGATGCCCGCCCTGGGACAAATCCATCCCCATCACCGTGTCCCCCAACTCCAGCAGGGCGAAATACACCGCCAGGTTGGCCTGGGCGCCGGAGTGGGGCTGCACGTTGGCGTACTTCGCGCCGAACAGCTGGCAGGCCCGCTGAATGGCGATGTTCTCCACCTGATCCACATAGGCGCAGCCGCCGTAATAGCGCTTGCCGGGGAGACCCTCCGCGTACTTGTTGGTCAGGATGCTGCCCATCGCCGCCATGACGGCAGGGGAAACGATATTCTCGCTGGCGATCAGCTCGATATTCTCCCGCTGGCGGGTCAGCTCACGGCCCATCGCCGCAGACACTTCCGGGTCTGCAGCGGCGAGAAAGCCGATGGAATCCTGCATATTCTGGTACATATTACTACCTCCTGTGGGGTTTTGGGGCAAAAAAGCCCTGCGTTCCCTATTATACTGTGAATCGGCCCATAAATCAATTTATTTCTGCGGGAATTTACCGAAATTTGGGAAATTCCCGCCGGGAGGGGCGATGCCCCCCGATTTTTTCAAATTTTATAGTTTTGTAACAATTTCCTGTGAACTTCTGTAACAACCGGGGTGTATCTTATAGACATGAGTTGAGCAACTTCTTCTTTTCATTCTATCCTCCCTAATTTTCCGAAAGGAACAGGCGGCAACCGAACGGTTGCCGCCTGTTTCCGTTTCTCAGGAGGGTAGTTTAAGGTTCATCCGGCTGCTGGCCGTCGTGGGCCTTCCACTGGCATTCCATCAGCTGGAGATGGGAGAACTCCGCCTGAAAGGAGGAGTCCTCCGGGGAGCAGGCGTAGACGCCGAAGCGGATTTTCCCGCCCCCTTTGTGGAGGTGGCAGATGCGCATCTGCCGGAAGGTCACGCCGTCCTCCGAGCATTCGATGCAGTAATCGTCCTCCCTCCGGCTGAGCCGGTACCACATGGATTTGACCGAGGCGGGAAGCTCCGTGGTGGCCCAATCGGAATAGCCAGCGTTGGTGACGACGCTGCCCAGGTGCTGGAACACGTCGTTTTCATACTCCACCGACGCTTTCAGCCAGTTTTCGCTGTCCAGGTACAGGACGACGCCGCACTGGTCGAACCGCTGGTGGCTGTCAGAAAAGTCGGTTTTCACCACGAAGCTGAAATAGGGCTCCTCCGTCTCCATTTGGAACACCGGGGCATTGTCGTTCCGGAAGTGGTAATAGGTGCGCTGCCACAGGTCGGTGTGGGGCTTTGTCGCGACGGTGAGGGTCTCCCCCTCCACGCGGCAGGCCGCAGGCTCCCGCGTCCAGGTAAACGCTGTAAAGTCCATGGAATCCTCCAAAAAACTCAGGCGTGCTCCGCCTCGAACCTGCGCAGGCAGTCCACCAGCGCCTCCACGCCCGCCTTGGGCATGGCGTTGTAGATGGAGGCCCGGAGGCCGCCCACGGAGCGGTGGCCTTTCAGGTTGTCCAGCCCGGCGGCCTTGGTGTAGGCCACGGCCTCGGCGTCCGTCTCCTTAGAGGGGCTGACAAAGGTAACGTTCATCAGGCTGCGGTAGAGCTTCTCCACCGTGCCGGAGAACAGCTTGGAGCTGTCCAGGAAGTCGTAGAGGATGGCGGCTTTCTCCGCATTCTTCTGCGCCATAGCCTCCAGGCCTCCGTTGTTCAGCAGCAGCTTGAACACCTTGCCGCAGACGTAGATGTCCCAGCAGTTGGGGGTGTTGTACATGGAGCCGTTATCCGCCTGCAAATCGTAGCGCATATAGGCTGGGACGTGGGGGTCCAGGTCGGAGCGAATCAAGTCCTCCCGTATGATGACGATGGCCATACCGGCGGGGCCCACGTTCTTCTGAACGCCAGCGTAAATCAGGCCGTAGTCCGCCACGTTGCAGGGCCTGGACAGGAACATGGAGCTTTGGTCGGCCACCAGAATCTTCCCCTTGGTGTTGGGGAGCTGCTGGAAGGTGGTGCCGTGGATGGTCTCGTTCTCACAGATGTACACATAGTCGGCCTCCTCCCGGATGGGCAGGTCGGAGCAGTCCGGGATGTAGGAGAAGTTCCGGTCGGCGGAGGTGGCTACGCACTGCGCGTCGCCGTACTTCTTGGCCTCCGCGAAGGCCTTCTTGCTCCATGCGCCGGTGACGATGTAGTCCGCAGCGCCATTTTTCATCAGGTTCATGGGGATGCCCGCGAATTGCAGGGTGGCCCCGCCCTGGAGGAACAGCACCTTATAGTTTGCCGGAATCCCCATCAGGGTGCGCAGGTCGGCCTCGGCCTCGTCCGCAATCTGCTGGAAGGCCCCGGAGCGGTGGGACATCTCCATCACGCTCATGCCGGTGCCGCGATAGTTCAGCAGCTCATCCCGCAGCTCCTCCAGCACGCTCTCCGGCATGACGGCAGGGCCGGCGGAAAAGTTATAAATACGATCATACATTGTGGTATGCCTCCTAGAATTCGGTTTCCCGCTTAGTATACCGCAAAATGCGGGGCAACGCAAGCAGAAACGGAAGGTTTTTATCCTTCCGGAGGGGCGAGGCGATCCCTGGGCAGGGCGTTTTGCAGGAACTGCGCTTGCCCGCCCGTCGGGCCGGATACCCCTCCGCCGGCCGGCGCCGGCTCCCCTCCGTTGTCAGGCGGCCGGGCGCGGGGCGCGCTCTACAGCTCCTCCAGCTCCGCCTTCCACAGGGCGGCCACCGCGTCGGAGGGCATCCGCCAGTCCCCCCGGGGGCTGAGGGTAACGGAACCCACCTTGGGGCCGTCTGGAATGCAGGAGCGCTTGAACTGCTGGGCGAAGAAGCGATGGTAGAAGTTCTTCTCCCACTTTAAAATCGTCTCGCCGTCGTAGCTGCCCCGGAAGGCGTACCGGGCCAGCCGGTACACTTTTTTGGGCGGGAAGCCGAAGCGGACGCTGTAGTACAGGAAAAAGTCGTGGAGCTCGTAGGGCCCCACCAGGCTTTCCGTCTCCTGGCTGATTTTTCCGTCCACGGCGGGCAGCAGCTCCGGGGATACGGGGGTGGCCAGAATGTCGTCCAGCACGGCGGAGAGGGCGGGGTCGGCCTCCCGGCTCTGGTCGCTGACCCAGCGGGTCAGGTGGCGCACCAGCGTCTTGGGGATGGAGCAGTTCACGGCGTACATACTCATATGGTCGCCGTTGTAGGTGGACCAGCCCAGTGCCATCTCGGACAGGTCGCCGGTGCCGATGACCAGCCCGCCGGACTGGTTCGCCAAATCCATCAGCACCTGGGTGCGCTCCCTGGCCTGGCAGTTTTCATAGGTGACGGAGCGGTCCTCCGGGTCGTGGCCGATGTCGGCAAAGTGGCGCATGACGCTCTCCCCGATGTCCACCCGCCGGAAGGAAGTACCCAGGCAGCGGGCCAGCTGGGTGGCGTTGTCCCGGGTGCGGTCAGTGGTGCCGAAGCAGGGCATGGTGACACAGAGAATGTCGGTGTTGGGCCGCCCCAGCAGCTGCATGGCGTTGGCGGTGATAAGGAGAGCCAAGGTAGAGTCCAGCCCGCCGGACAGGCCGATCACCGCCGTCTTTGCGTGGGTGTGCTCCAGCCGCTTCCGCAGCCCCCAGGAGGCCAGGGTGAAAATCTCCTGGCACCGGGCGGCCCGGTCGCCCAGGTCGGCGGGGACGAAGGGGTTGGGGGCGACGTGCCGGGTCAACTCCGTCTGCTCCAGCGTCAGGGAGAAGGGCACCTCCTCCACGCAAGATTCCCCGTCGGGGGGATAGGTGGACATTCTCCGCCGCTCGAAGGCCAGCTTGTGAACGTCGATTTCCGAGACGGTCAGGCCGGTGGCAAACCGACGCTCCGCCAGCAGGGAGCCGTTCTCCGCAATCAGGTCGTGGCCGGCGTAAACCAGGTCAGTGGAGCTCTCCCCCTCCCCGGCGTCGGCGTAGACGTAGCCGCAGACCAGCCGCCCGGACTGGCACACCACCAGGCTCCGGCGGTAGGCGTCCTTGCAGACGATTTCATCCGAGGCGGAGGGGTTCAGAATTACCGTGGCCCCCGCCGCACACAGGTCATTGGAGGGGGGCGCAGGCACCCACAAATCCTCGCACAGCTCCACCCCGACGCACAGCTCCGGCAGCTCCCGGCAGCGGAAGATCTGCCGGGCGTCCACCGGCACCTCCTGCCCGCAGAGGGTGGCGGTCAGGGACAGCTCCCGCCCGGAGGTGAACCACCGCCCCTCGTAGAACTCGGTGTAGTTGGGAATGTTCACCTTTGGCACGATGCCCAGAATCTCCCCGTTGCACAGCACCGCCGCGCAGTTGTACAGGGCGTTCCGCTCCGGGAAGCGCAGGGGCAGGCCCACCACCGCCAGCAGGTTCAACCCTCTGGTGGCCTCCACCACCTGCTCCAGGGCCCGCACCGCCCCGTCCAGCAGCACCGGCTGGAGGAACAGGTCGGCGCAGGTGTAGCCGGTCAGCCCCAGCTCCGGGAAGCAAATCGCTTTCACCCCCCGGCGAGCGGCCTCCCGTAGCAGGGCGATGGTCTGCCGGGCGTTGTAGGCGCAGTCCGCCACCTGCACCTTGGGGGTGGCGGCGGCTACGGTGACAAATCCGTCTTTCATGGCACGGTCTCCTTTTTGTTCTGTCTGTCCCTGATGGACAGCGTCATTCGTTTAGGGGAGTCTGTTTTTCCGGGGAGCGATACATTCCCCGGAAGGGACGCTACCTCCGCCGGCTGCCGCCGGTTCCCCCCGCCTGAATCACCCCGACCCGAATCAGCACGGGGTACAGATAGCTTGCCCCAAAGCAGTTCAGCTTCTTCGGCCCGGACACCGGAAGCCCCTGGCGCTGGAGGGCCAGGGCGTTGTCCAGGGCGATATAGACGGTGGCGCTGGTGACGGACTTCTCCTTCCGGGTGAAGAACAGCTCCCCGCCCTTCACCCGATAGGAAAAGCGCAGCCCCTTGGCCGTCTGGAAGAGGTACCCCGCGAACTGCACCAGCGCGTCCCACAGGGCCGCCCGGATGGCCTGCTCCTCTCCCTGGGCCAGGGCCTGACTGAGACGGGCTTCCGCCGCCAGCCTGGCCCGGTACCGCTCCAGCCCCGGAGACTGCGAAACGGCCTCCGTCATCCGGCAGGTCTGCCGGGTATAGGGCAGGTAGCCGTCCACTGACGGCTGGCTCAGTCCGGTGATGGCCTGAATTTCAGCCACGGTCTTGCCGGACTGGCGCAGGGCGTTCACCATCCGGCTTTTCTCCGTCTCATAAACGCCGGCGGTGACTAGCAGCTTCCGGGCCTTCAGCGGCGTGATGCAAAAGTCCTTCGCCAGCCGGTTCAGGGACGGATGGCCGGTTTCGTCCGCCTCCCCCTCGGCGGGGTTTTGGTAGGCGTCCGCCACCGCGTCTGCCAGCAGCCGCGTCAATGCGTCTGCTTCCCAGTCCGAAGCAGATTTGGTTGCACCCATGTTGCGCCCTCCTTCCCCGGCGGCTTGTCAGCCCTCCGCCCGGATACCGTCCATAATGCGCACCATCAGCCCCACCCGCTGGAAGGGCGTCATTAAATAGTACCCGTCCACATAGGGGGCCAGCTCCCCGGCGATGGCGGTGGAGATTTTCACCGCCAGTTCCTCTCCCTCTGCCCGGTCTTTCCCCTCGTACAGGTCTAAAATCTCCTGGCAGACAGAGATGCCGTTGATTTCGCTGTTCATGTACACGCCGTTGCGGTGGCTTACCACCGGGATGATGCCCCCCAGAATGTGGGCGTCCAGAGTCTCCCGGGCCAGCTTCAGGTTGTCCAGCCCCTCCTTGCTCAGCACCGGCTGGGTCAGGAAGCCGCACATTCCGGCTTCCACCTTCTGCCGGGCCCGGCGCAGTTCCACCCCGAAGTTCCGGGCGTTGACGTTCAGCGCCCCAAAGACGGAGAAGGGCTGCTCCAGCTCCGTCTCATTCAGGGTGCGGATGAAGTCCGCCAGCTTCCGGGAGTTGAAGTTGAACACGCTCTTCACCTCGTCCCGCTCGGCGGAGGGGATGGGGTCGCCGGTGATGACCAGCACGTTGTCCACCCCCTCCACGCTGAGGCCCAGCAGCAGGGCCTTGGTGGCGTTCAGGTTCCTGTCCCGGCAGGTCATGTGGGGCAGGGGGTCGATGCCCAACTCCCGGCGGAGCTTGCAGGCCAGCAGGGAGGAGTCCATCCGCGCCCGTCCGATGGGGCAGTCGGAGATGGTGATGACATCCGCCCCCGCCTCCCGCAGCGTCCAGGCCCCGGACATGAACTTGCCCAGCTCGGTGGTCTTGGGCGGGTCCAGTTCCACCGCCAGCACCTTGCCGCCGCTCCGGAGCTTCTCCTGGAGGCGGTTGGGGCGGAACTTCTTCCGCCGCGCCGGAGGGTCAGGGGAGATGCGCTTCACCGCCGTTCCCTTCCGCTGGGCCAGCAGCCGGGCCGTCCGGCGGAGATGTTCCGGCGTGGTGCCGCAGCAGCCCCCCAGGATTTTCACCCCCAGCCCCGCCAGCTCGGAGAGCTGCAAGGCGTAATAGGCGGGGTCGCTGTCGTAAAACGTCCGACCGGAGGCCACCACCGGGTATCCGGCGTTGGGCATAGCGGAGAGCAGCGCCTCCCCCTCCAGGTTCATCCCCTGCACCAGCTGGCGCATGTGGTAGGCCCCGGAGACGCAGTTGAAGCCCACGGCGTCCACGTCACTGCACTGGGCCATGGTCTGGAGCAGGGCCTGCCCGCTGCGCCCCTCCCGGGTGAAGCCGTCGGGCTGCACCGCGAAGGACACCAGCACGAAGGCGTCCGGGTCGCGTTCCTTAATATAAGCGGCGCATTGGGCCAGGCATACATCGGAGGAGTGGGTCTCAAACAGGAAGTGCTTCGCCCCCAGGGCGAGGAAGCAGTCCAGTACCTCCCGGTAGCCCTCCCATGGCCCGGCGTCTTCAGTCTGGGGGATGGGGCCGATGTCGGCAAAGACGTAGGCCTCCCGCCCCGCCGCCGCCCGCTGGGCGTTCCGCCAGGCGGCGGAAATCACCGCCTCCACCTGAGCCGCGCCCTCCAGCGCGGCGGCGTTGGCGGCGAAGGTGTTGGTCTTGATGGCCCGGCAGCCCGCGTCCAGATAGGCCCGGTGAATGTCGGTGACCTCCTCCGGGTGGGTCAGGTTGGCCAGCTCGCAGCTGCCCGCCTCGCTGCGGTGGGTGGCGGCCCAGTAGGTGCCCATGGCCCCGTCAAAGAGGAGGAGGTTGGATTGTAAATAGGTGCGAATGTCGGTCATAGTAGGCTCTTTTCTGTGGTGGTTGGTAATGAGTAATTCATGGCTGGACTTCCCTGTGGAAAGGCGCTGCTAGGTGCAGTGGTACCACTGGGATTTCACTATCCAGTAGGGGCGCACAGTGTGCGCCCGGCCATTTTTCTTCTTAGATGAGGATTGATAAAGGGAATCGGTTTTTGCCCTTGCCAGGGCATGGCCAGCTTAGATAACGTTCGCTAAAACCGTTTTGTCCGGCCTTCCCTTGCCAGGGAAGCGGGGGCTTACTTTTCTCGCTCCGCCGAGAAAAGTAACAAAAGAGGGCGGCTCAGGGAGGGGCTTCGGGGCCTCGCCCCTCCCTAAGAACCCTCCCCCTATCCCGCAACCGGCTAGCGCCTTGTCTCTGCCGTTCCGTGGCAGCGCAGGCAACAGACGATGTGACTTGATACCTGCTGAGACTGCCGCCTATGGCGGCTGGTTACGATTGCCGTTCCGCTCTGCCGTTGGCGGGCGGAACGTGCAATTTTATTGTCCTTTGGTTGCTGAAATCTGGCTGTGCGGCTGCGTGATTCCTTTCAACCCAGCTTTTTTGCCCCGAAAGGGTTGGAGCGCAGCGGAAATGCCGCTTGACGGCGGAGGGATGGCTAACAGTTCATATTCCGTTGGGCAACAGGGTTTGCGGTTTTTGCCACGCCACTAGCCACTACTTCACCCCAGCACCTGCCGGGCAATATCCGCGCTCTGCTTGGCGTCCTTGGAGTAGAAGTCCGCGCCGATTTCGGCGGCATACTCCGGCGTCAGCACCGCGCCCCCCACCATGATTTTGCAGGGGTGGCCGCTGGCCCGGAGGGCCTTGATGGTGGCCGCCATGCTGGCCACGGTGGTGGTCATCAGGGCGGAGAGGCCGATGAGGTACACGTCGTTGGCAATGGCGGCGTCCACCACCGTCTGCACCGGCACGTCCCGGCCCAGGTCAATGACCTGATAGCCGTAGTTCTCCAGCACCACCTTGACGATGTTCTTGCCGATGTCGTGAATGTCCCCTTCCACGGTGGCCAGGATGATTTTCCCCTTGCTGATGCTGCCGCCGCCCCGGGACAGGATGTGTTTCTTAATGACCTCAAAGGCTTCGCAGGAGGCGTTGGCGGAGTTGATGAGCTGGGGCAGGAAAATCTCGCCCCGTTCGTACCGGTCGCCCACCCGATCCAGAGCGGGGATCAGCCGGAGGTTCACGATGTCCATGGCGTCCTCCTCCCGGAGCAGCCCCTCGGTGAGCCGGGCGCACTCCTCCTTCAGGCCCTTGGAGATGGCGGTGTCCAAATCCATGACGGCGGAGGCGGGGGCCGCGGGGGCCGCCGTCTCTCTGCCGGAGAACCGGGCGATATAGGCGGCGCAGTCCCTGTCCTCTCCGGACAGCACCCGATAGGTGGCCACCGCGTCCATCATCTGCTTCTGGTTGGGGTTGATGATGGGGAGGTCCAGGCCGCAGCACATGGCCTGCACCAGGAAGCTCTCGGTGATGCGCTGGCGGTCTGGCAGGCCGAAGCTGATGTTGGACACGCCCAGCACCGTGTGCAGCCCCAGCACCTCCCGCACATACCGCACCGCCTGCAACGTCTGGGCCGCCTGCTCCTGCTGGGCGGAGACGGTGAGGGTCAGGCAGTCGATGAGCACGTCCTCCCTGGGGATGCCGTAGCTCAGGGCGGCGTTCAAAATCCGCTCCGCAATGGCGATGCGCTGCCCGGCGGTCTGGGGGATGCCGGTCTCGTCCATGGTCAGCCCCACCACCGCCGCGCCGTACTGCTTCACCAGGGGGAGAATGCGGTCTAAGACCTCCCGCTTGCCGTTCACCGAGTTGACGATAGCCTTGCCGTTATAGTACCGCAGCCCCGCTTCGATGGCGGCGGGGTCGGAGGAGTCGATTTGCAGGGGCAGGGACACCACCCCTTGCAGTTCCTTCACCACGTCCACCATCATCTTCGGCTCGTCCAGCCCGGGGAGGCCCACGTTTACGTCCAGAATGTCCGCCCCGGCGTCCTGCTGCTCGATGCCCCGCTGGAGGATATAGTCCAAATCGTACTCCCGGAGGGCCTGCTGGAACCGCTTCTTGCCGGTGGGGTTGATGCGCTCCCCGATGACCCGGACGCCATTCAGCTCCACCACCCGGGCGGGGCAGCAGACGCCGTGGCGGGTCTTTTTCTGCCGGGGAGCGGGAGTGACGCCGGACAGCGCCCCCCGCAGGGCGCGGATGAACGCCGGCGTGGTGCCGCAGCAGCCCCCCAGGGCGGTGATGCCCATCCCGGCGTAGGGCACCATCTGTGCGGCAAACTGCTCCGCCGTCATGTTGTACTGGTTGGTGGCGGGGTCGGGCAGGCCGGCGTTGGGCTTGATGACGATGGGCAGGTCCGTCCACTGTACCAGCTCCTGTGCCATGGGGAAAATTTCCTCCGGCCCCAGGGAGCAGTTGATGCCCACGGCGTCCACCCCCAGCCCCTCCATGGTCAGGGCCATGGCCGCCACGGTGGTGCCGGTGAAGGTGCGGCCGCTGGCCTCGAAGCTCATGGTCAGGAAGATGGGGAGGGAGGTGTTCTCCTTCGCGGCCAGCACCGCCGCCTTGGCGTCGTACAGGTCGGTGAAGGTCTCGAAGGTCACCAGGTCAGCCCCGGCCGCCTCTCCGGCCACCAGCATTTCCCGGTAGAGGGCGTAGGCGTCGTCAAATTTCAACGTGCCCAGGGGCTCCAGCAGCTCCCCGACAGGCCCTACGTCCAGGGCCACCAGGGTGTCCGTTCCCGCAGCGGCCTGCCGGGCCACGGCGATGGCCTGGCGGATGATGTCCGCCACGGCGTACCCCGTCCCCGCCAGCTTGTGGCCGTTGGCCTGGAAGGTGTTGGCGTAGATGACGTCGCTCCCTGCGGCGATGTACCGCCGATGGATGTCCTCCACCACCTCCGGCTGGGTGAAGCACAGCACCTCCGGCCGCTGGCCCAGCTTCAGGCCCGCCGCCTGGAGCTGGGTGCCCATGGCCCCGTCCAGGATGAGGTAGCCGCGCTTGAGTCTCTCTTGTATCGTCATGGTGATTCACCTTTCTCAGTCTGTCCCTTCCGGGCGGGACGATGGAACTGCACGCAGGCCCTTGACAAACAGCCTGTAAACGTCTATAATAAGGATAGAAAAAGGGCGCTGCGACAAGCGGTTAGCCCAAGGTTTTCAGTCTTTTCATTTAAAAAGAAACCGTCACTTGGCAGAGTGGCGGTTTCTGCTTGTTACTTTGATCGTCACAGTCCATTGCAGGATGTGGAAGGTCAATGTAATAGGCACGATCTCACCCCCTTTCGGGGAATGTGACTAACCGCCTGCCGCTATAAAAAGAACCCTGACAAAGCCCAGCGAAGCGGGTTTGGCAGGGAGAGGAGGAGCAACGGAATGAGTGAGCTTTCGGCCTTAGCCGGAAGCGAAGGATATGAAGTCTGCTCCGACGACGCCCAACTCCAAAGTAAATCGGAGCCAAAGACAGAATAGCACAAAATGAGACGAAATGCAACATATTGCCGCCGGATATTTTATTCAAAGGTTCTTTTAAAGCGTTCGCAGCTTCGTCCGTCCCGCCGGTCGGCGGGACGATGAAACTGCACACAGGCCCTTGACAAACGGCCTGTGAACGTCTATAGTGAGAATAGAAAAGGGCGCTGCAACAAGCGGTTAGCCCGTTTCAGAGAACTTTATATACTTTGCAAGCATAGAACCGTCACCCTGCCCGGTGGCGGTTTCTGCTTTTATGCGTTCCCGCAGTTCCTCCCGTCGTGCCGATAGGGGCAGGAGCGGAACAGGTTGCAGTGCTGGCACCCCCGCGCCCGCCGGGGCTTCGGCGTGGGGGACACCCCCATCACCGCCGTCACGCTCTTTCGGGGCACCATGATATAGCTACCACTCAGGGTCACGCCGATGCGCCGCTGGGTGTCCAGCAGGGCGCAGAAGTCCTTCTGCTGCGCCAGGGGCAGATCGCCGTAGCCGGGGCTGAACCGGTCGGTCAGGTACAGGCCCTTTTCGCCGTACTCCTGCCGGAGGTCGGCCTCCAGATTATCGCACACCGTCTCGATGGCGGCGCTGGCCGCCGCATCCAGGGTCAGGGCCTGGGCCATGTCCACCACCTCGGCCCGGCGGAGCATCTGCTCCACCTCCGGCCCCAGGGTGGCCGCCAGGAACACCGCCTCATGGCAGCCGGAGAGGAGGGTTTTCATGTCCTCCCCCTCCAGGGTCAGCCCGGCAGCGGGGACGGCGGTACCCTCCAGCGCCAGGACGCGCCACACCGCCCGGGGGCGGGCGGCCTGCAGAATCGCCTCCGAGCAGGCGGCAATCTGCTCCTCCACCTGGGCGGGAACGGCCCCGGACTTGTAGCCCAGATAGAGCAGCACTTCGTTTGGATTGATGGCGTCCAGGCGGGGGGCGGGCATGGGGTCGGCTCCTTTCTCATGCTTTGCTGTCCGGGAGGGTGAGACGGATAACATTCTCAGGGAAGGTTTCGTCCGGCGTTCCCCGCCGTCAGACGGCAGGGAACGCCGCAGTACTCACCCCAAAGTATAGCGGTTCTTCCCATAAAAGTAAAGCCCCCGCTGATCGGGGGCCTGACAGATCAAAGTTCATTCCTTTGCCTTCGCCTTTTCCGCTTCCTCCACGCTCCACCGCTTGAAGGTGCCGGGGGAAACGTTCAGCATCTGGGAGGCGGCGCGAATGCTGACCTCCCCTTTCAGATACATATTATAAACGTTTTGGAATTTGCGGGGCTTCTTGGCAGGCGGGCGGCCCAGACGAACGCCGTTGGCCCGGGCGCGCTTCAGGCCCTCGCTCTGCCTGCGGATCAGCTCTGCATGGCGAGCCGCTTCATCCTCTTGAATCAAATCCAGAATTTGCCGGGCCAGCGCTTCGTTACAAACAAGGGCACGCAGCCTGTTTTCATTTTCCTGCAGCATCGGTACGGTCTCCTTTCGCAGTAAAGAGTTTGCTGGGGAGAATGCTCTTTTTTTCGTTCCCTCAATTATAAGAGGCTTTCCAGAAAAAGTCAACCAGAAAAAGAAAACCACCGCATTTTCGATAAGTCAGGGGGGCAGCCTGTCGGCTGTCCCCCCTTTGGGTTATCCGTTTTTCGACCACTGGACGCCCTGGCGGCTGTCCTTCAGAGTGATGCCCCGGCCGGCCAGTTCGTCCCGGATGCGGTCAGACTCCGCCCAGTTCTTCGCCTTCCGGGCCTCGCCCCGCTGCAAAAGCAGCGCACCGATCTCCGCCAGCTCCTCCGGCGCAGCGTCCGCTGGGCCGGTGACCACATACGCGCCGCCGCTCTGAGTCCTGGCCCTGGCCGCATCCTGGGCCCGCAGCTTCGCCGCCCCCTCCAGCAGGTTCAGGGACAGCACCCGGTCAAAGTCCTCCAGCAGGTACAGCCTGGTGGCGTCGTCCAGTTCTTTGGCTTTCAGCACGTTGTACACGCTGGTGACGGCCAGGGCGGTGTTCAGGTCGTTGTCCAGGGCCCAACGGAACTGCTCCTGATAGGGCTTCGCCGCCTCCAGGTCGGGGGCCGCGCCGGTGTCCGGGTTCAGGGCGGCCACCCGCTTCAGCAGCTTCTGATAGGCCGCCGCCGCATTATCCAGATTCTCCCAGGTAAACACCAGCCCCTTCCGGTAGTGGGACTGGAGGCAGAACAGCCGGTACACCAGGGGGTCATAGCCCTTCTCCTCCAGCAGGGAGACGGTGAGGAACTCCCCGCTGGACTTGCTCATCTTGCCGGTGGTGGTATTCAGGTGGTGGACATGGAACCAGTAGTGGCACCAGTCGTGGCCCAGATAGGCCTCGCTCTGGGCGATTTCGTTGGTGTGGTGGGGGAAGGCGTTGTCAATGCCGCCGCAGTGGAGGTCAAGATACTCCCCCAGGTGCTTTATGCTGATGCAGGAGCATTCGATGTGCCAGCCTGGATAGCCCACCCCCCAGGGGGAGTCCCATTTCAGCGCCTGATCCTCAAACTTGGACTTGGTGAACCACAGGACGAAGTCCGCCTTGTGGCGCTTGTTCACGTCCTCCTCCACGTCCTCCCGGACGCCCACCGCCAGGTCGGCCTCGTCATGGTCGTTGAAGACATAATATTTGTCCAGCCTGGAGGTGTCGAAGTAGATGTTGCCCCCGGCGGGGTAGGCGTAGCCCTTCTCCAGCAGGACGGAAATCATGTTGATATACTCCGGGATGCAGCTGGTGGCGGGGGTGACGATGTCCGGCGTGCGGATGTTCAGCCTGGCGCAGTCGGCAAAGAAGGCGTCGGTGTAGAATTTGGCGATTTCCATCACCGTCTTATGCTCCCGCTGAGCGCCCTTCACCATCTTATCCTCGCCGGTGTCGGCGTCGCTGGACAGGTGGCCCACGTCGGTGATATTCATCACCCGCGTCACGTCGTAGCCCTCGTAGCGCAGGGCCTTCTCCAGGGCGTCCTCCATGATATAGCTGCGGAGGTTGCCGATGTGGGCGTAGTGGTACACCGTGGGGCCGCAGGTGTACATCCCGACCTTGTTCCCGTTGCGGGGGACGAATTGTTCCTTCCGGTGGGTGAGAGAGTTGTAAAATTCCATGGTGGTTGCTCCTTTTTGTGAGTTTCTTGGATGATTGATAGCTGTTAGCCATTAGCTGTTAGTGGCTGGTGGCCAGTAGAGCGTGAAGCATAAATCTTTACTTTTCTGTAGGGGCGGCTGCAAACCCCTCCGCCTCCTTCGGAGGCACCTCCCCTTTCAGGGGCGGCAAGAAGTTGTCATAATCTCTACGTCATTGGCTCCGCCGTCAAGCGGCATTTCCGCTTCGCTCCCTACCCTGAAAGGCAATGTCATCAACTTAAAGATGCAATCTATCCTACGTTGAAGGGAATAACGCAGAGGTACAGTCAGATTTCCACGACCAAAGGGCAACAAAATTGCACGTTCCGCCCGCCAACGGCGAGGGCGGAACGGCAATCGTCCCCAGCCGCCATGGGCGGCAGTCTCACCAGTGAGAAGTCACATCGTCTCTAACGGG
>JAJQEV010000094.1 GCA_021201475.1 Clostridiales bacterium | reverse complement strand
GATGTGACTTCTCACTGGTGAGACTGCCGCCTATGGCGGCTGGCAGGGATTGCCGCCTCGTCCCTCGCCTTACGGCGGGACGGGCGTCAATTTTGTTGGCCTTTGGTCGATGAAATCTGACTGTACGGCGGTGTTATTCCCTTCAACCTACGATAGATTGCATCTTTAAGTTGATGACATTGCCTTTCAGGGGCGGCAAGAAATTGTCATAATCTCTACGTCATTGGCTCCGCCGTCAAGCGGCATTTCCGCTTTGCTCCCTACCCTGAAAGGGGAGCTGTCAGCGAAGCTGACTGAGGGGTGATGCCGAAGTCTGTTCCGGTGGCATTTTGTGACGTTTGAATAAAACAAAGTTTTAGCTTTCACGTTCTAGTAGGGGCGCACAGTGTGCGCCCGCCCCGTTTTCCTCTGAGACGGGGGTTGCAATAGAGAATTTGCCCTGTCTTTTCTGATAAAAAAGTGTAAACCCTCAAGCATTCTTCCTCAGGCAAAGACTGCGGGACGCAAAAGGGCAGCCGGGCGCACACTGTGCGCCCCTACTGAACCCCGAAAACTAAGGCCTCGTTTGTCTAACCGTCACAAAATACCAACGGAATTGCCTGTGATGCTGTTCAGGCAGGAAAATAGTTTCTGTTTTTGCACCCGCGTGTGTAGGGGCGGCCCTTGGCCGCCCTCGGGAACCACCTGCTTACCCCGGGCGGCCAAGGGCCGCCCCTACAGAAACGTAAAAATTTTGAATATCAACTTGATGCAGCTATCACAAACTGACACAGGAGGAATCTTACTATGACACTGGAAGAAGCAAGGGCCAACCTCACCGCCCTGCAACAGAAGCTGACCGCTTACAAACACGCCATCGGCCTGATTTACTACGACGGCGTCACCTCCGCCCCCAAGGGCACCGCCGGGAACCGGGGGCAGACCCTGTCCGTCCTGACCCAGGAGTTGTATCTCCTCACCACCGGGGCGGACACCGTCTCCCTGCTGGAGTTCCTGGACAGCCAGCGGGAGGACCTGACCACGCGGGAGCGCCGCACCGTCACCCTGATGCTTCGGGACATCCGGGAGATGCAGAGCATCCCCATGGAGGAGTATGTGGCCTACCAAAAGCTGCTGGTGGAGGCGGACGACGTGTGGCACACCGCCAAGGAGACCAATGACTTCGCCCTGTTTGAACCGCTGCTGACAGAAATCTTCGCCACCCTCCGCCGCTTCGCCGGGTACTGCGCCCCGGACAAGGATCCCTACGACTACTGGCTGAACCAGTTCGAGGAGGGGGCCACCCGGGAAAGCTGCGACCAGTTCTTCGCCACCCTCCGGGCCCACATCGTCCCCCTGCTGAAGCAGGTGCAGGCGAAGCCCCAGGTGGACGACAGTTGCCTCCATGGCCACTTCCCGGTGGAACAGCAGGATCAGCTGTCCCGCCTGCTGATGGACACCATGGGCATCGACCGGAACCACTGCGGCCTGGCCACCACCGAGCATCCCTTCACCACCACCCTGGGTTCCCTGTACGATGTCCGCATCACCACCCATTACTATGAGGACAACTTCGCCTCCTCCATGTACAGCGTCATCCACGAGGGGGGCCACGCCCTGTATGAGCTGGGCATCGACCCAGAACTGGCCTACACCGTGCTGGACGACGGGGTGTCCATGGGCATCCACGAGAGCCAGAGCCGCTTCTATGAGAATATTCTGGGCCGGAGCCGGGCCTTCACCTCCTATCTGTTCCCGAAGCTCCAGGAGATTTTCCCGGAGCAGCTGGCAGGCTGCACCGCCGAGGACTTCTACCGGGCGGTGAACATGGCCCAGCCCTCCCTCATCCGCACCGAGGCGGACGAGCTGACCTACTGCCTCCACATCATGGTGCGCTATGAGCTGGAGAAGGCCGTCTTTGACGGCACCCTGGCGGTACACGACCTGCCCGCCGCCTGGAACCGGCTGTACAAGGAGTATCTGGGGATAGACGTACCGGACGACACCCACGGCGTCCTCCAGGACAGCCACTGGTCCGGCGGCAGCGTGGGGTACTTCCCCTCCTACGCCCTGGGCAGCGCCTACGGGGCCCAATATCTGCGGAAGATGCAGGAGACCGTGGACGTAGACGGCTGCCTGCGCCGGGGGGACTTCGGCCCCATCAACGCCTGGAACCGGGAGCACATCTGGCAGTACGGCTCCACCTACACCCCGGCGGAGATTTTCCAGAAGGCCACCGGCGAAGCCTTCGACCCCACGGTGTACACCGTCTATCTGGAGGAGAAGTACACCGACCTGTATGACCTGTGACCCAAGAGGCGGTACACCATGAAGCAGCCAAAGGAACGCAAGACCAACGCCATGCGCATCCTGGAGGAGGCAGGCATCCCCTACCGGGTGCGCACCTACCCTCACGACGGCGGCGAGGCCCCGGACGGCCTGACCGTGGCCCGGGCCCTGGGCCAGGACCCAGACAGCGTCTACAAGACGCTGGTGGCCAGGGGGGCCAGCGGGACGTATTACGTCTTTGACCTGCCGGTGAGCCAGGAGTTGGATTTGAAAAAGGCCGCCCGGGCGGTGGGGGAAAAGAGCGTGGCCATGCTCCATGTGAAGGAGCTGCTCCCCCTGACGGGGTACGTCCGGGGCGGCTGCTCCCCCATCGGCATGAAGAAGCCCTTTTACACCACCTTCCAGGAGACGGCCCAGCTTTACGACGAGATCGCCGTCTCCGCCGGGCGCATCGGCACCCAGGTGGTGGTGGAGCCAACGGCCCTCTGCCAACTGGTGGGCGGGCAGTTCGCGGACATCGTGAAGGATAACTGAAATAGGGCGCTGCCGCACGCTGCGGCAGCCCCCCTGTTGGCCGGAGCGGGATGACCTGAGCAGGTCGGGGCGGAAACTGCCGTCTGTCTGGCGGCGGAGGCGCCCAGGAAAACACCCATGCCGCCCCTGCAAGGGGCGGCATGGGCGCGAGGGAATCTCTCAACCATATAGCTCCGCTGAACGGCCGGCGCGCAGAGCAGGCCGCCGAAGCAGCCCTCAGATGCGGGTAATGACGATTTTGGCCGGGTCAGGCTCCCTGGGCTGGGCCGGGGCCGTGGGATGCCCCACCGCCAGGGCGGAGACGACCTGGAACCCCACGGGGAGCTGCAGCAGGGCGGCAGCCTCTGCGCTGCCCTGGAGGACGTTGCAGATGCCGAACAGGTAGACGCTGCCCAGCCCCTGGTCGGTAGCGGCCAGGGCCATATTCTCCACGGCGCAGGCGGCGTTGGCGCCCTGGAGGGCGGGGTTGTCGCTGCTGTCGCAGGCGACGAAGATGACGGTGGGGGCGTGATAGGTGGGATAGGCGGCCTCGTTGCCGGTGGCGGCGGCAAAGCTGCTGTTCAGTGCTTCCAGCACCCCCTCGTCCTGGACGACGACGAAGCGCAGCTTGTCAAAGCGGCCCATGGCGGCGGGGGTTTGCAGTCCGGCGTTCAGGACGGCGGTCAGCTCCTCCTCAGAGAGCTGCTGGGCGGTGTAGCTGCGGCAGGAGGCGCGCAGGGCGAATACGTTGGTCAGTTCCATGATGTCAGGCTCCTTTCAGATGTGGCGACAGTTGCGGCCCCTCCGGGCCGCGGTTTATAACTCGGCGCTGGCGTAGTCCAGCGCCGCGGCGATGACCTTATCCATGTCATAATACTGGTACTCCCCCAGGCGGCCGCCGAAGTGTACCCCCGTTTCCTGCCGGGCCAGAGCCTTGTACCGCTGGTAGAGGGCCTGGTTCTTCTCGTCATTGACGGGGTAATAGGGCTCGTCCCCGGGCTTCCACTCGGCGGAGTATTCCCGGGAAATGACGGTCTTGGGCTGGGCGCCGAACTCGAAGTGCTTATGCTCGATGAGGCGGGTGAAGGGGGTCTCCCGGTCGGTGTAGTTCACCACGGCCACGCCCTGATAGTTCTCCATATCCAGGGTCTCCGTCTCAAAGCGGACGGAGCGATACTCCAGGTAGCCCAGGCGATAGCCGAAGTAGGCGTCGATGGCGCCGGTGTAAATCACCTTGTCCGCCAGGGCGTCCAGCTCCGCCTTCTGCTCCAGGTAGTCCACGTTCAGGCGGATGTCCGCCCCCTCCAGCATCCGGGCCACCATGGCGGTGTAACCTCCCATGGGGATGCCCTGGAAACGGTCTTTGAAGTAGTTATTGTCATAGGTCATGCGCACCGGCAGGCGGCGGATGATGAAGGCGGGAAGGTCTTTGCAGTCCCGGCCCCACTGCTTCTCGGTGTAGCCCTTCACCAGCTTCTCAAAGATGTCCCGGCCCACCAGGCTGATGGCCTGCTCCTCCAGATTCTGAGGCTCGCCGGTGACTTCGGCGCGCTGCTGCTCCAGGATGGCCTGGGCCTCCTGGGGGGTGGAGATGCCCCACATCTTGGAGAAGGTGTTCATATTGAAGGGCATATTGTAGATTTCCCCGTGGTAGTTGGCGATGGGGGAGTTGACGTAGTTGTTGAACTCGGCGAACTGATTGATATAGTTCCAAATCTCCTTGTTGGAGGTGTGGAAGATGTGTGCGCCGTACCTGTGGACGTTGATGCCCTCCACTTCCTCGGTGTAAATGTTGCCGGCGATGTTGCCCCGGCGGTCCACCACCAGGCAGCGCCTGCCCTTCTGCATGGCCTCGTGGGCGAAGACTGCGCCGTACAGCCCTGCGCCGACGATGAGATAATCATATTGCTTCATAGTGTAAAACCCGATTTCCTTCTAAGATAATTTCCCTTTTATTTTAAAGGACTCTGCCGGAAAAAGCAACCCATTTTCCGGGGAATGTTGCCGGAGTCAGCCGTTCCTTTTTTTGCAGGGGCGCACAGTGTGCGCCCGACTACTCCACGCACTCCAGATACACCGCGGCCGCCGCCTGGGCGAACAGCCGCGCCCCGGCCAGGGCCTCCTGGAGGGTGTTCCCGCTGGTGCCCACCTCCACCAGCAGGGAGCCGGTGGTCAGGTGCTGGTTGAACCGCTGGCTCCTCAGGTCGATGTCCCTGGCCAGGTCGGGGGCCAGGGACACCATGGCCGCCTGGAGCTGGACGGCCACCGCCATGTTGTCCGTCCAGTTGGGATGCTCCAGGCCGCTGTCGTTGGTGCCCACCACCAGCATGACCTGCGCCACCGCCTCGCCGTTCACCTCCGTGGTGGTGGCGTAGGCGGTGCCGTCGCTGCCGATCAGGGCGTCCCGGTGCACGTCCAGCACCACGGCGATGGTGGGGTATTCCTCCAGATACGCCTGGATGCCCGCCAGGGAGCGGCCATAGCTGCCGTTATAGCTGGGGTAGTCGTAGGTGGTGGTATCGTGGATGACGCTGAGGCCATAGCTTTCAAAGACGGCCTTCATCTCCTCCCCGATGCGCACCATGTTGTACCGCTCGTCGGTGGTGCGGCTGGTGTCCGTCTCGGTGTATACGTCGTCCCCGCTCATGGTGTAGGCCTCCGTGGTGTGGGTGTGCATAATGAGGATCTGAGGCCCCTCCTCCGCGCTTTGCAGCGTCAGGGGCAGTTCACCGCTGAGCAGAGCGGAGACGTCCACGCGCTTGCCGTCGGTGTTGTTATCCACCCCGATGGCGCTGGCGGAAACGCTGCCCACGTCCACCGCCGGGGCTTCCCCGCTGTCCTCCTCCGGCTCTGCGTCGGAGGCGACCGCCGCCGCTTCCGGCTCCGTCTCTGACTTCTCCGGTGCCGCGGTTGAGGTGGACGCTTCTTCGGCCCCGCCCTCCTCCGCCGCGTCCGGTTCTTCCGCGGCTTCCTCGCGTGCAGGGTCGGCGTCCTCCTCTGCCGCTTCCTCCTCCAGCCAGGCGGCCACCGCCTCCCCCTGGATGGCCAGTTCCGGGGTGTCCTCCACCGCCAGGCGGAGTACCCCGTCCAGCCCCGCGCCCTCCAGGGGATCGTCCGTCTCACCCAGGGCAGCCTCCAGCAGCGCCGTCACCGCCGCCTCCCCGGTGCAGAGGGAGGAGAGCGTGTCCCACGCGCCGGACAGGTCCGCCGTCCGGGCCGTCAGCCACACCGCCGCTCCGGCACTGACCAGCGCCACTCCCCGGCGGAGCAGCCTCCTCGGATGCTTCATTGGTATCACCCGCCCTTTCCGTCAGGGCAGTGTATGCCGCCCTGACGCCGGATATGACGATGCAGGCGCCCACTGTCCGCCCCGTTGCTGAGCGGTCTTCTTTACGCCGTCAGAGAGGCAGTCTGTGGCGCTTTGCTTTTTGTAAGAAAACATTCAGCACTCTCACAAAGTAATTGTAACATTTTTATGAACCCTATTGCATTTTTTGCCGGTTTGGGGTAAACTACTATTGGCACTCAGGAACAGAGAGTGCCAATTCTTCCGCAGCCGAAGGGCTGCCCCTGAACCAGTCAATTCTATTTTTAATCAAGAAGGGTCTTTACCATGGAAAAAAAGGAATTTAAAGCGGAATCGAAACGGCTGCTGGATTTGATGATCAACAGCATCTACACCCACAAGGAGATTTTCCTCCGGGAAATCATCTCCAACGCCTCGGACGCCATCGACAAGCTGGCCTACAAGTCCCTGACCGACGACAGCGTGGGCATGAGCCGCAGCGATTTCAAAATCCGCATCACCATCGACAAGGATGCCCGCACCCTGACCGTCTCCGACAACGGCATCGGCATGAACGCCGCCGAGCTGGAGGAGCATCTGGGCACCATCGCCAACTCCGGCTCCTTCCAGTTCAAGCACGACATGGCCGAGGCGGAGAACATCAGCGAGGACGACGTGGACATCATCGGCCAGTTCGGCGTGGGCTTCTACTCCGCCTTCATGGTGTCGGACGAAATCACCGTGGTCTCCCGCCCCTACGGCAGCGAGGAGGCCTTCCAGTGGACCTCCAACGGCGCGGAGGGCTACGAAATCGGCGCGGGCCAGCGGGACACGGTAGGCACCGATGTTATCATGCACATCAAGCCCGACACCGAGGAGGAGAAGTACGGCGACTATCTGGAGCAGTACCGCATCCAGAGCCTCATCAAGAAGTACTCCGACTATATCCACTATCCCATCGAGATGATGATGACCCACTCCCGCCAAAAGGAGCTGCCGGAGGACGCCCCGGAGGACGCCAAGCCGGAGTGGGAGGATTACGAGGAGCTGGAGACCCTGAACTCCATGGTACCCATCTGGCAGCGCAATCAGGAGGACGTGAAGCAGGAGGAGTACGACAGCTTCTATTCCGATAAGTTTAACGACTACTCCAAGCCCCTCTCCACCCTGCGGGTCAGCGTGGACGGCAACGTCAGCTACACCGCCCTGCTGTTCATCCCCGGCCAGGCCCCCATGGACTTCTACACCCGGGACTTTGAGAAGGGCCTCCAGCTCTATTCCTCCGGCGTGCTGATTATGGACAAGTGCGCCGACCTGCTGCCGGAGCATTTCCGCTTCGTCAAGGGCGTGGTGGACACCCCGGATGTCAGCCTGAACCTGAGCCGTGAAATGCTCCAGCACGACCGCCAGCTGAAAGTGATTGCCCGGAACCTGGAGAAGAAAATCAAGGCCGAGCTGGAGAAGATGCTGAAGGACCGCCGGGAGGACTACGAGAAGTTCTGGACGGCCTTTGGCCCCCAAATCAAGTACGGCGTGTATTCCGACTACGGCACCCATAAGGAGATGTTACAGGATCTGCTGATCTTCGCCTCCTCCGCCAATGAGAAGGGCACCACCCTGGCGGAGTACCGGGAGCGGATGCCGGAGGAGCAGGCGTTCATCTACTACGCCGTAGGCTCCGACGCGGTGCAGCTGGGCAAGATGCCCCAGGCCGAGCGTATCCTGGACAAGGGCTATGAAATCCTCTACCTGACCGACGATGTGGACGAGTTCACCGTCCAGGCCCTGGAGGAGTACGACGGCAAGAAACTCAAGAGCATCAACGATGAGGACGCTCTCCCCGCCACCGAGGAGGAGAAGAAGGCCGCCGAGGAGAAAGCGGAGGAGTCCAAGGACGTGATGGAGTTCCTGAAAAACACCCTGGGCGACAAAATCAAGGAGGCCCGTGTGTCCAAGATTTTGAAATCCCACGCCGTCTGCATGACCTCCGACGGCCCCATCACCTTGGAGATGGAGAAGAGCCTGAAAGCCCACAACCAGGACATGATGGGCTTCAAGGCGGAGCGTGTGCTGGAGGTGAACCCCGACGCGCCGGTGTTCCAGGCGTTGAAGGACGCCATCGCCAACGATGAGGAGAAGGCCAAGAAGTACGCCGAGCTGCTGTACGACCAGGCCCTGCTCATCGCGGAGCTGCCCCTGGAGGACCCCGCCGGGTACAGCGACCTGGTTTGCAGCCTGATGGTGTAAGCCGGAAGCAGAACACTGCATTGCAGCGCCGCGCCCCGAAGCGTTTTACGCTTCGGGGCGCTTTTTGTCCTTGTGGGCGCGCTATTGAGAACCTTTTCCAAGGCGCGACCAGGCGGGCGCACACTGTGCGCCCCTACTAGATCGTGAAAACTAAAACTTCGCTTTATTCAACCGTTACAAAATACCAGCGGAACTGCTTGTGATAGTGTTCAGATGGACAAATTGTTCCGATTTTTGCAATCGTCTGTGTAGGGGCGGCCCTTGTCCGCCTCGGATAAGCAGGTGGTTTCCCCGGGCGGCCAAGGGCCGCCCCTACAAAAAGTGAAGATTTAGACTTCACCTTCTACTACACATACGATTGCAAAAAAAGCCGAACCATCCGCCTGCGTTGCTGTCAATATAGCTACAGCGGGGCTGCCTCATCCGAGGCAGCCCCGCTGTGATTACTGCGATTGTAATAACACTTACGCCAGTGCGCCCATAGGGTCCCAGGGCGCCAGCACCACCGGCTCGCTGTCGTAGGCGGCCAGCACCTCGGCAGGCAGGTACTTCCGGTTCACCACCACCTGGTACATATACTCGTCAAACCAGCCGTCGGTCATCAGATACATCCCCTTGAAGCCGGATTCGCCGCCCCAGCTGTTCTCCACCCGCCAGCGGAGGGGCGCGCCGCTGGCGTCCAGATCGACCCCCTGGAACACCATGGCGTGGGTCATGCGGCTGTGGCCGTAGTCCAGCCGCTCCGCCTTGGTCATGGGGGCGGAGGTGCCGAACAGGGCCTCGTAGTCAAAGGCGTTCACGTCCATGACGCCATCGGGCCGGGCCACCCGCTTGCCCATGTCGCAGCCAAACCACACAGGCTGGCCGTCCTTCATCTGGGCGATGGCGGCCTCCTTTAGCACCTCAATGGGCAGGTTCACATAGCGGACGCTCTGGCCGTCCAGCACGTTGCCCAGGTACTGCACCGTGTAGCTGCGGTAATAGGGCTTGTCCGCCGTGGGGGCGTTGATGAGGCTGATGTACTGGGTCAGATCCAGCTTGACATATTTCTGATAAAACTCCTGCGGGGTCAGGCCGCAGTCCCGGATAAAGGAGCCGTCCCTGGTGCGGGCCTCAAAGTCCACCGTCTTGGGGGGCGTGCCCAGAGAGATGCACAGCATCCGGTAGACTGCGCTCATCATGGTCTCCTTCTCCGTCCGCAGCTCGTCCAGGGTCTTGCCGGCCTGGTAGCCCCGCCGCAGGGCACAGGCGTCGCTCCGCAGCACCTCGGACAGCAGGCCGTTCAGCTCCCGGGAGACGGAGGAGCAGGCGCTCTCCGGCATGGCGTCCTTGGGCACCACGCCGTACTTCGTGATGATGCTGCTGATCATGTCCCACTGGCCGCCGTCCTGGGTGGGGGTGCTCAGCAGGTGGGCCACCACCCGGTCGGTGATGTCCCGGTCGGCGGTGGACAGGATGCACTCCAGGAAGTAGTTGGCCCGCTCCAGCTTGTCATAGAAGAAGGTGTAGTTCTGGCTCAGCTCGAAGTCCTCCAGGTTCAGGCTGTGAATGACCTCGTACCGCAGGCAGTTCAGCGCCGCGAACATCCAGCAGCGGCCGCTCTGCTTCTGGTTGGTGATGCCCTTGTTGTCCAGCTGGATGGAGAACTGGTTCCGGCCTTCTGGACGGGCCGTCCAGCGCCGGGCGGAGGCGTTGATGCCGTTGGCGGTGACGGCGTTCATGGCCACGGCGTTGGCCCGGGAGGACTGAAAGTCGCTGTCAAAGCCTTGCAGGGTCTGCATTGAAATGTGTTTGTCCATGATGTAGCTCCTATCATTTATTCTTTGCGTGTCCGCACACGCAGGGAGCGGCCCGGAGCCGCTCTTTTTCAATGCAGTTATTTTACCACCGGAAAAGGAACTCGTCAAGATGCGAAACGGGGGCAGATGAGCCGCCGCTTCGTGCGGACGCCTGTCTAAGGAGGAAACGGCCGGGTGTCTTTCCGGCCCCTACCCCCTGGGGCGGCTTTTCACCGCCGTACCGTAGCAAATAACCTCCGCAGCCCCCTGCATAACGGAGGCGGAGGCGTAGCGGACGTTCACCACCGCGTCGGCCCCAAGGGCCTCCGCCTCATCCACCATCCGCTTGGTGGCCAGCTGCCGGGCGTTGGTCAGCAGCTCCTGATAATCGGTCAGCTCGCCGCCCACCAGGGTTTTCATGGCAGACATGAAATCCTTGCCCAGGTGGGTGGACTGAATGGTGGAGCCTTTCACAATGCCCAGCACCTCCAGTTCCTTGCCGGGCAGATAGTCAATATTGACAAGCGTCATCCAGCTCATCTCCTTTCAATTCCTGTAATCTCTGGCGCAGGGCCAGGACAATGCCGACGATGATTGCGGCGGGGATCGCCTCAAAAACCAGCAGCAAAGCCAGCGGGATGGGGTCGATTACCGCGCACCAGACCAGCAGCGCAATCATCCCCGCCATCAGCAGCGCCATAGCCACGGCGGACAGGATGGCCCCCCAGTAGCGGGCGCGGCGGTCTCCGGTTTGACGGTTCATAAACACAGTACCTCCTTGTTCCAGCTGCTCCATCTCCTGTAAACGGCCCGCCGCGTCCAGGGTGTCCAGCGTCAGATTCTCCCCGGCCATGGAGACAGTGAGGGCCAGGGACTGCTCCAGCCGGGTGCGCTCCCGCCGCAGCGCCGCCCCGTGGCGGCTCAGGGCGTCGGCCAGGGTCTGCTCCCCGGACAGGACGCAGCGGATGTCAGACAGGGGCATCCCCAGCTTCCGCAGCAGCTTGATTTGCTGTAAACGGGTCACGTCCTCCTCCCCGTAGTCCCGGTAGCCGTTGGCCCGGTTCCGGCGTGGGGTCAGCAGGCCCTCCTGCTCGTAAAAGCGGATGTTCTTCCGGGTGATGCCCACCAGGGCCTCGGCTTCGTTGATTTTCATACCGTCACAGCCCTCCTCTCTGTAATACAGGATATACCTTCCACCAGGGGGAAGGTCAAGCCTTTTCCCGAAAAAAATTTGCGCCGCCGGTTTCCCGGCGGCATTTCTGTCGGCTGCGGCTTGCAATTCCCGGCAAATGCCGGTATAATGGCACTGTTATCATACGCCTGTAGGGGCGGCCCCTGGCCGTCTTTCTATCCATCGTTTCCGGTCAAGGCTGGCGGTTCCCCTGTTCCAGTAGGGGCGCACAGTGTGCGCCTGCGCCTTTCCGCCTTAGAGAAGGATGGATAAAGGAAATAGGCCCCGGTTGGGAAACAACGGCACTCTTACATCAAACCTCATCTAAAAAGGAAACGTTAGCCGGGCGCACACTGTGCGCCCCTACTAGAGTGTGAAAACTAAAGCTTTGTTTTTATTCAACCGTCACAAAACACCAGCGGAACTACCTGTGGTACTGTTCAGATAGGCAAATTGTTCCGATTTTTGCAATCGTCTGTGTAGGGGCGGCCCTTGGCCGCCCGGGGTAAGCAGGCGGTTTCTGAGGGCGGCCAAGGGCCGCCCCTACAAAAAAGTGAAAATTTGGGTTTCACGCTCTACTGCACACCCGTTTCCCCCAATAGCATAGACCATCACAGTCCACCCATCCCGTACACATAAAAAGGAGAGAACCACGATGCACGCAATCGTCACTGTAGTTGGAAAAGACCGGGTCGGCATTATCGCCGACGTCTGCGGCCTGCTGGCCGCCCAGCAGGTCAACGTGCTGGACATCAGCCAGACCGTCATGCAGGATTACTTCACCATGATCATGACGGTGGACGTGGCGGCCGCCGCGCTGCCCTTTGCGGAGCTGGTGAAGCTGCTGGAGGAGGAAGGGGCGGCCAAGGGGCTGACCATCCGCGCCCAGCGGGAGGACATCTTCGACGCCATGCACCGCATCTGAGGGGGAGAGCCATGCTGAGCAGAAATGAGATTTTACAGACCATTGACATGATCGACCAGCAGCACCTGGACATCCGCACCATCACCATGGGCATCTCCCTCCTGAGCTGCTGCGACCCCGACCCGGCGGCAGCCTGCCAGAAGATTTACGACAAAATCTGCCGCCAGGCGGAGCATCTGGTGGAGGTCGGCGAACAAATTGAGCGGGAGTTCGGCATCCCCATCGTGAATAAGCGCATCTCCGTCACCCCCATGTCCCTGGTGGCCGCGGCCAGCCAGACCAACGACTATGTGCCCTTCGCCAAAGCCTTAGACCGGGCGGCCAAGACCTGCGGGGTGAACTTCATCGGCGGCTACTCCGCCCTGGTGCAGAAGGGCATGACGGAGGCGGACCGGAAGCTGATTGCTGCCATCCCTGAGGCGCTGGCGGAAACGGAGCTGGTCTGCTCCTCCGTCAACGTGGGCTCCACCCGGGCGGGCATCAATATGGACGCCGTCCGCCTGATGGGGGAGACGGTGAAGGAGACCGCCCGCCTGACGGCGGACCGGGACGGCTTCGGCTGCGCCAAGCTGGTGGTGTTCTGCAACGCCGTGGAGGATAACCCCTTCATGGCCGGGGCCTTCCACGGCGTCGGGGAGGCGGAGGCGGTCATCAACGTGGGGGTCTCCGGCCCCGGCGTGGTGTACCACGCCCTCCAGTCCGTCAAGGGCCGCCCCTTTGACGAGGTGGCGGAGACGGTGAAAAAGACCGCCTTCCGCATCACCCGCATGGGCCAGCTGGTGGCCCGGGAGGCCAGTATGCGGCTGAACATCCCCTTCGGCATTGTGGACTTGTCCCTGGCCCCCACCCCGGCGGTGGGCGATTCCGTCGCCCGCATCCTGGAGGAGATGGGGCTGGAGACCTGCGGCACCCACGGCACCACGGCGGCACTGGCCCTGCTGAACGACGCGGTGAAGAAGGGTGGCGTCATGGCGTCCAGCAGCGTGGGCGGCCTGTCCGGGGCCTTCATCCCCGTGTCGGAGGACGAGGGCATGATCGCCGCAGCGGAGGCCGGCACCCTGACCATGGACAAACTGGAGGCCATGACCTGCGTCTGCTCCGTGGGGCTGGACATGATCGCCATCCCCGGCGGCACCCCTGCGGACACCATCTCCGCCATCATCGCTGACGAGGCGGCCATCGGCATGGTGAACAACAAGACCACCGCCGTCCGCATCATCCCCGCCCCCGGCAAACAGGTGGGGGACACGGTGGAGATGGGCGGCCTGCTGGGGACGGCCCCGGTGATGCCCGTCCACCAGGAGAGCGCGGCAGACTTCATCGCCCGGGGCGGGCGTATCCCGGCCCCCCTGCACAGTTTGAAAAACTGAATCCAAACGCAACAAACCCTGCGTCAGGCGGCTTGCCTGGCGCAGGGTTTTATTCAATGGCGGGCAGCGCCCGCTTCGGTTGTTCGCCTGTCGGTTTGGCGGGGCGCGGCTGCTTCGATAAACTGGAAGTTAGCGGGTAAGCATATCAATAGCTTCCTCTTCTGTTGCAACAAAGAACACATCTTTTCCGTTGTTGCTCTCATAAATAAAATCTTTCAGCGGCTTGCTCGTATAGTGGGAGTAATCGCCGAATATCGCAATGCGTCCTCCGTAATTGATATACTTTTGCAGGATTTCCCCTGCCAACCCGGTGCTGAGAACAAAAAAGTCCTCCGCAATCAATTTCTTATCAATCACGATATTTTTCGTCCCAAATTCATAGTTTGCCGTCATCAGCACATCCAGCGCGGATTGTGCGTCGGCAATTACTACATCGCCGCTCTGAACCACAGCGCAGATATGATTGTTCTTTTCAATTTTCCTGATTTTCATTTTGGTTTCCTCTCTTTCAAACCCAGTTTATAATTTCTTCGCCTGCTGGTTTTCCGTCTGACAAAGCTCCAGAAGTGCCTTTAATTCATCATATAATGCGTCGATTTCTTCGCGGCACTTTTCACTTCCGTTTTCCCCAGAATTCAGATATAAACCCGGCAAATGTTCTGCCCGATCCATGAATTCCCTGACTCTGTTTAAGGTTTCGTTGTCATCGTCTTGAAATAATCCCTGCCTTTCCATGTACGGAAACACTTTTTCGTGGATACGATCCACTATGAAATCCCTGATTCCTTCTATCTGGGGCAGGTTGTTATAGTTGATATCCATTTCTTGCCTCTTTCCCAAATTCCGATTTGTCGCCTTGCTTCTGACGTACAGTATAGCATACCCCACACTGTTTTACCACCATTTTCTCCTGCTTTTGCGGAAGAATGATGTGGCAGAGAGCGAAACCGAATCCTTCCCTTTCCTGTAGGGGCGGCCCCTGGCCGCCTGGGACAAGCAGGCGGTTCCCGTGGGCGGCCGAGGGCCGCCCCTACACATACGATTGAAAAAGCAAGCCGCAAGCGGCGGGTGCGGCGCTGTTTGCCCGTCCCATTCTTTCCTAAAAAAACTTAGGTACCTATTGACTTTTGATGTGAAACGGCATAAACTATAGGTACCGATTGATTCTGCCCGTCCGGGCAGACCCAACACAGAGGAGGGATAGCATGGATCACCAGGAACAGATTGCAGAGCTGCACTTTCTGCTCCGGCAGTGCGGCCACCGGCTCCACGGCAAGCGGCGCGGCGGCAAGGCCAGTCAGCGGCGGGTGCTGCGGATTCTGACAAAATATGGGGAGCAGACCCAGCATCAGCTCCAGGAGCGGATGGGGGTGCAGCAGGGCTCCCTCAGCGAGCTGGTGAAGAAGCTGGAGGCCCGGGGGCTGGTGGCGCGCACCAGAGCGCCCCAGGACCGGCGGCAGGTGCTGATACGCCTGACCGACGCAGGCCGGGCGGAGTGCGAGGCAAACCACCAGCGTTTTTTGGAGCACAATGAGGCGCTGTTTGCTCCGCTGACCCAGGAGGAGCAGGAGACGCTGCGGCAAATGCTGACCCGTCTGCTCCGGGCATGGGAAGCGCAGGACGAGGAAGAACGAAACCAACATAGCGAACACAGCGAACAGGAGGCGTGTCACTGACTATGAAGCGCGTACTAACCTACATAAAACCTTATCTGATTTTCTGCCTGCTGGCGCAGCTGTTCATGGTGGGCGAGGTATCCATGGATTTGATTCAGCCCGGCATGATGAGCACCATTGTGGACGATGGCGTGCTGGGGCTGTCCACCGGCGGCGTGGGAGATTTGAACCTGGTGCTGTCCATGGGGCTGCGGATGATCCTCTGCGTGGTGGCGGGGGGCGCCTGCGGCATTCTGGCCGGGCTGTTCAGCAACCTGGCCAGCCAGAACTTCTCCAACGATGTGCGGAAAGACTGCTTCCGCAAGGTAATGCACCTGTCCTTCTCCCAGACCGACCAGTTCTCCACCGGCTCCCTGGTGACCCGCATCACCAACGACGTGACCCAGGTGCAGAACATCGTTCCCTCTCTCACACGGGGCGGGGTGCGGGCGCTGGTGTTCTTCATCGGCGGCATCTACTGTATGCTGCGCCTCAGCGTCAGCTTCGGCGTGGTAATCGCCTGCGCCCTGCCCTTCATCATTGCGACGGTGGTATACTTCCTGTATAAGGTCACCCCCATCTTTGCCCTGCTGCAGAAGAAGCTGGACAGGGTGAACAGCATCATGCAGGAGAACGTCTCCGGCGCGCGGGTGGTGAAGGCCTACGTCCAGGAGCGCCGGGAGGCGCGGCGGTTCGGCCAGGCCAACCAGGAACTGGTGGACACCCAGCTGAAGGCGCTGATATTCTTCGCCTGTATGTCCCCCATTATGAATATCGTGATGAACATCGCCGTGGTGGCCATCATCTATGTGGGCGGCATCGAGGTGCAGGCCGGGACCACCACGCCGGGCAACGTCATGGCGGCCATCACCTATTCCTCCCAGATTTTGAACAGCATCACCTCCATGGCCATGATTTTCCAGAACCTGACCCGTGGCATGGCCTCCGCCAGGCGGTTGGAGGAGGTGCTGGATGTGACGCCGGTGATTCAGGACGGCCAGGGCGGAACGCCCACCGTCCCCGGCCAGGTGGAGTTCCGCAACGTGTCCTTCGCCTATCCCAGCGCGGGGGATACGGTGCTCCACGACATCAACCTGACCATTCACCCCGGGGAGACCCTGGGCATCATGGGGGCCACCGGCAGCGGAAAGTCCAGCCTGGTGAACCTGATTCCCCGATTCTACGACCCCACCGAGGGCGCTGTGCTGGTGGGCGGCGTGGACGTGAAGGACTATTCCCTCTCTGACCTGCGGGATAAAATCTCCATCGCCCTGCAAAAAAGCGAGCTGTTCCGGGGTACCATCGGGGACAACATCGCCATCGGCCGCCCGGAGGCCGGACAGGAGGATCTGGAGGCCGCGGCGGACACCGCCCAGGCCACTGAGTTCATCCTCCAGAAGAGCCAGGGCTTTGACACCCCGGTGGCGGAGAAGGGCATGAGCCTGTCCGGCGGACAGAAACAGCGCATTGCCATCAGCCGCGCCGTGCTGAAGGGGGCGGAGATTCTGATTTTTGACGACTCCACCAGCGCCCTGGATCTGAAAACGGAGGCCGACCTGTACGCCGCCCTGCGGCGGGACGCCCCCGACGTCACAAAGATCATCATCGCCCAGCGGGTGGCCTCCGTGAAGGGGGCGGACCGCATCGCCATTCTGGAGGGCGGCACCATCATCGCCTGCGCACCCCATGAGGAGCTGCTGCGCACCTGCCCGGTGTATCAGGACATCTACAATTCCCAGCTGAAAGGAAGTGAGCAGCATGGCTAACGAAAAATCTGCTCCTGTTGTAAATCTGCGGGGACGCGGCGGGAGAGGCCCCAACAGCCGCTTTAACATGGAAAAGCCCAAGGAGGGGCGCAAAACCCTCCTCCGGCTGGTGGGCCTGTTCCGGGCAGAGCTGGGACTGGTGGCCGGGCTGATGACCGTGGTGGTGATCGGCTGCATCGGCTCCGTGGCCGCGCCGAGCTTCCAGGCCTCCGCCATCGACTGCATCTCCGCAGGGGCGTACCAGACCCTGACCCGATACCTGGTGCTGATGCTGATTGCCTATGTGGTATATGGCCTGTGTACCCTGTTCCAGGGGCTGGTAGCCGCACATCTGAGCCAACACATCGTGGGCAGGATGCGGAGCGACCTGTTCCAAAAGGTGGTCAACCTGCCCATCAAATATCTGGACACCCACTCCCACGGCGACATCATGAGCCGCATGACCAACGACGTGGAAAATATCTCCAACATCATCGCCCAGTCCCTCAGCTCCCTGGTATCCGGCGTGCTGACCATCATCGGCACCATCTTTATGATGGTGTACTACTGCTGGCAGCTGGCCATCCTCAGCTGCCTGACGGTGGTGGCCTCGGTGCTGATTACCACCGCCATCTCCAGGGTCATGCGGAGGCTGTTCCGCCGCCGCCAGAGCCTGCTGGGCGACCTGAACGGCACTGTGGAGGAGAAGGTCATCGGCTACCGCACCGTCACCGCCTACAACCAGCAGGAGTCCACCATTCGGGAGTTTGAAACCATCTCCGACGACCTGAAGGACACCGGCATCCGCGCCGAGGTCATCGGCTCCTCCATGGGGCCGCTGATGAACGTGGTCAGCAACGTGGCCTTCGTCATCGTGGCCGTGTGCGGCGGCTACTTCGCTATCCACGGCATCATCTCCGTGGGGGTCATCTCCGCCTTCATCGTCTACGCCAAGCAGTTCTCCCGCCCCATCAACGAGCTGGCCAACCTGTACGCCCAAATTGAGACGGCCATTGCCGGCGCGGAGCGGGTCTTCGCCATCATGGACGAGGCGGACGAGGACAAGAGCGGCGAACAGACCATGGAGGACGCCACCGGCGTCGTCACCTTCCGGAACGTGGACTTCTCCTACGTCCCCGGCAAGCAGGTGCTGTACGGCTTCAACCTGGAGGTGAAGGCCGGTCAGAAGGTGGCGCTGGTGGGCGCCACCGGCAGCGGCAAGACCACGGTGGTCAACCTGCTGATGCGATTCTACGATGTGGACGCGGGGGAAATTCTGATTGACGGCGTCAACATCAAGGACATCTCCGCTGACGAGCTGCGGCGCAGCACCGCCATCGTGCTGCAGGATACCGTGCTGTTCTCCGACACCATCCGGGGCAACCTGAAATATTCCAACCCCGACGCCACCCAGGAGGAGCTGGACCACGCGGCGGCCATGTCCGGCTGCACCGGCCTGATTCAGCGCCTGCCGGAAGGATACGACACCCAGCTCTCTGAGGGGGGCAGCAACCTGTCCCAGGGGCAGCGGCAGCTGCTGTCCATCTGCCGGGCGTTCCTGGCCAGCCCCAGAATTTTGATTCTGGACGAAGCCACCTCCAGCGTGGACACCCGCACCGAGAAGCGGATTCAGGACGCCATGGTGAACCTGATGAAGGACCGCACCAGCCTCATCATCGCCCACCGGCTCAGCACCATTCAGGACGCCGACCTCATCGTCGTCATGGACCAGGGGCGCATCGTGGAGACCGGTCAGCATGAGACGCTGCTGGCCCGGAAGGGACGCTACTACGACCTCTATATGACCCAGTTCGCCGGGAACCAGATTTAAGGGTCGGTTCGCTTTAAGAGAAATTTTATTCACAAAATGTTAATCCTGTGGTCGCATTTCTGTCCCCCATCCGCGGTATACTATGAAGTGAAGGAGTAAGACACTCTGCCCCGGCATCCGCCGGGAGACGGAAAGAAGGAGCCTCTATGTATCAGGATTACAACGATTATACCTATCTCAGCCCGGAGGAGCGGGCGGCGGCCAGGCGGAATTACTTCTCCCGCACCTATCAGACCATGGCCTTTGGCCTACTCATCACCTTCGCCACGGCGCTGGTGACGGCCATGTACTTCCCCTGGCTGGTTTACAATTACATGGTGGTGCTGCTGCTGTGCGTGGCCCAAATCGGGCTGGTGGTGGCGCTGAACCGGGCCATCGCCACCGCTGGGTACGGTCAGGTCATCGCCATGTTCGCCGGGTACGCCTGCCTTACCGGCGTGACCTTCGGCAGCCTGTTCCTGCTGTTTGACGTTGCCACCATCTTCCAGTGCTTCCTGGCCACGGCAGCGGCTTTCGGGGGCATGGCGATTTTTGGCGCGGTGACGAAGCGGGACCTGTCCCCCTGGATCAGCAGCCTGATGGGGACGCTGATCGGGGTGCTGGTGCTGGCGGTGGTCAACCTCTTCCTGCAGTCGCCCATGCTGGATTCCCTCATCTGCGCTGTGGGCGTGGTGCTGTTTATGGGCATGGCCGCCTACGACAGTCAGAAGCTGGGCCAGATGTTTGACCAGACCGGCGGGGGAGAACTGGCCGAGCGCTACAGCGTCTACGCTGCCTTGCAGCTGTACCTGGACTTCATCAACATCTTCCTCTATCTGCTGCGGCTGGTGAGCCGGAGCCGCCGGAATTGACGCAGCGCCTGGGCTCGCCCTGTTCCAGTAGGGGCGCACAGTGTGCGCCCCTACTGGTTTGCCAGGGACAGCAGCCTATCCTCAACGGAAATTCAGATTTCCACGACCAAACGACAACAAAATTGCCGTCCGTTTCGCCTCAGCGGAACGGGCGGCAATCGTTCCCAGCCGCCATCGGCGGCAGTCTCACCTCGTCGGCGTTAGCTCCGTATCGCTCGCATCCGTCTGTAAGCCGAATGCTCGTTCGCTCCACAACGCCTCCTCTCAAAATCAAACCCGCTTCGCTGGGCTTTGATTTTGTTTCGTCTCTAACGGGATAGACCACCTGATTGAGGAACAAGGCGGAGCCGCCAGCGGGATACGGGGAGATTCTTAAGAGGGGGGCCACAGGTCCCCCTCTTGAGCCGCTTTCTTTCCCCTATTTCTTGGCGGAGCAATTTACGGCGTCCAAAAATGTGCCAGCGGCACATTTTTAGCCGGAAACCGATGCCAGCTATGCTGGCAAGGCTCACTGACCGAGGAGGATACCGTAAAGGGTCAGCAGGCGGTAGTCAGCCCGCCGGGAGGGCAACGCCGTAGTTCCTACAAAAAAACATATCTAAGGAAACCAAGCCCCGCCGGTAGGACAAATGCGGTAGTTCCTCCAGAGAACCTCATCTAAGGGGAAACGGTGGGCGGGCGCACAGTGTGCGCCCCTACGAAAAAAGGGAACGACTACCCCCGCCGGTAGGACAAACGCCGTAGTTCCTCCAGAGAACCTCATCTAGGGAATCCACCCCTCCTCCTCCTTTGGCCACGTCCCTTGTGGAGTTGAAAACCAGGTAAATTCGTTTCTCACCAACGGTCACCTTGCACCCAACCCTTGACTTCCGGCGGGAAGGTGCTACAATGATGCTGTAGGAAGTTTTTTTGCGTAATCGGAAAGATGAGGCATAACGTATGGCAGGTTTTCAGCAGGCGGGGCCGGCGGGGTATCATTGCCCCCGCTTTCAGGAGCTGCCCTCCATCCCGCTGTATAAGGACCAGGTGGTGGAGGAGCTGAACCGCTACCTGGCTCCCCTTCACTGCGGTGAAATCACCGCCACCATGGTAAACAACTATGTGAAGGTGAAGGCCATCCCCCCACCGGAAAAGAAGCGCTATGGCCGGGCCCAGTTGGCGGGGCTGTACCTGATTTGCCTGTTGAAGCAGGTGTACAGTCTGGGGGAAATCACTGCCATGCTGCGGGTGGCGGAGGAGCCGGAGGACTTCCCGGCCCGGTATGACACCTTCTGCACCGAGCTGGAGGAGGTGTTCCGCAGCGTGTTCGCCGGTCAGACGCCCCCCCGGGACGGGCAGGCCCTGACCGTGACCAGGGCGGCGGCCTACACTCTGGCCTATAAGCTGTACGCCCGGCGGCTGCTACGGCAGGCCGTCCGGCAGCGGGCCAGAGCGCTGGAGCAGGCGGAGGCGGCTTCCCAGCGCGCCAAAAAAGAGGAGCGTAAGACGGGAGGATGACCCCACGATGGAATACCAGGCGGGAACCTATGACATTGCGGTGATCGGCGCAGGCCACGCCGGGATCGAGGCGGCGCTGGCTGCCGCCCGGCTGGGGCTGAAAACCCTTTGCTTCACCGTGAACCTGGACGCGGTGGGCAATATGCCCTGCAACCCGGCCATCGGCGGTACTGGCAAGGGTCAGCTGGTGCGGGAGCTGGACGCCCTGGGGGGCGAGATGGCCAGGGCCGCGGACAAAGCCTGCATCCAGTACCGCCTCCTGAACCGGGGGAAGGGGCCTGCCGTCCACTCCCTCCGGGCCCAGGCGGATCGCCGCCGGTACCAGGAGGTGATGAAGCACACCCTGGAGACCACGGACAACCTGTTCCTCCGCCAGGCGGAGGTGGTGGAGGTGCGGACGGACGAAGCCGGCGCTGTCTCCGCTGTGGTGACGGCCAACGGCGGGGTGTACCGAGTGCGGGCAGCGGTGGTGGCTACCGGCACCTACCTGGGGGGCAAGACCATCGTGGGGGATGTGGTGCGCACCTCCGGCCCCGACGGCCTCCAGGCCGCCCTGCCCCTGACGGACAGCCTGAGGCGGCTGGGGCTGCCCCTGCGCCGGTTCAAGACGGGGACGCCCCCCAGGGTGAACCGCCGCAGCGTGGACACCAGCCGGATGGAGCTGCAGGAGGGGGACAAACTGCCCCTGCCCTTCTCCTTCACCACGGAGGACGTGCCGGAGAACCGGGCGGTGTGCTACCTGACCTACACGAACCAGGCCACCCATGACATCATCCGGGCCAACCTGGACCGCTCCCCCCTGTACAACGGCACCATCGACGCCACCGGCCCCCGGTACTGCCCCTCCATCGAGACGAAAATCGTCCGCTTTGCGGACAAGGAGCGGCACCAGCTCTTTGTGGAACCCATGGGCCTGAACACAGAGGAGCTGTATTTACAGGGCCTGTCCTCCTCGCTGCCGGAGGACGTGCAGGTGGCTATGGTGCACACTATCCCCGGCCTGGAGCGGGCCGAACTGACCCGCACCGCCTACGCCATCGAGTATGACTGCGTCGACCCCACCTGCCTGCTGCCCACCCTGGAGTGCAAGACCGTGCCGGGACTGTACGGCGCGGGCCAGTTCAACGGCTCCTCCGGCTACGAAGAGGCGGCGGCCCAGGGCTTTGTGGCGGGAGTCAACGCGGCGCTGAAGCTGCTGGGCAGGCCGCCTCTGGTGCTGCGCCGGGATGAGGGATACATCGGCGTGCTGATCGACGACCTGGTGACCAAGGGCACCAATGAACCGTACCGGATGATGACCTCCCGGACGGAGTACCGGCTGATCCAGCGGGAGGACAATGCGGACGAGCGCCTGACCCCGGTGGGCTACCGCATCGGCCTGGTCAGCGAAGAGCGGTACCGGGCGGTGCAGGAGAAGTACGCCGCCGTTGCAGCGGAGATGGAGCGGCTGGAGCACTGCGGCGCGGCTCCCTCTCCGGCGTTGGACGCCTTTCTGGCGGAGAAGGGGGAGCCGCCCTGCCATCACGGGGCGAAGCTGTCCGACCTGCTGCGCCGCCCCAAGGTGCGCTATGAGGAGTTGGCCCCCTTTGACCGGGAGCGGCCTACGCTGCCCCCTGCGGTGACGGAGCAGGTGGAGATTCGCCTGAAATATCGGGGCTATATCGACCGCCAGCTCCATCAGGTGGAGGAGCAGAGGCGGATGGAGGCCCACGCCCTGCCGCCTGACCTGGACTACAGCCAGCTCTCCGGCCTGCGGCTGGAGGCCCGGGAGAAGCTCCAGGCCATCCGCCCCCTGAATCTGGGGCAGGCAAGCCGGATTTCAGGGGTCAGTCCGGCGGATGTGGCGGCGCTGATGGTTTATTTACAGGGGACAGAGGCGGATTGAGGGCCGCTCCACAGCCCCGCCTTCCGCCGCGCAGCTCCCTCTCTGCCGTCAAGCACGGGCGGAAAACAGGGCCTGTGGCGGTTCTTCGCGGAAACGCCCCTTTTTCGTCACCTTGACGGTAAGCCGAAAATCGGGTTGAAAAATGCAAAAAAACCAACAAAAAGCACCTGAAACTCACGTTTCAAGTGCTTTTTGTTGGAGCTGCTGGGCAGATTCGAACTGCCGACCTCATCCTTACCAAGGATGCGCTCTACCGACTGAGCTACAGCAGCATTGGCGACCCGGAACAGGCTCGAACTGTCGACCTCCAGCGTGACAGGCTGGCGTTCTAACCAACTGAACTACCGGGCCAAATGCCTATGAACTTTATTTAGAGAACAGGCGGAGCCTGCAATCTACAATGGCAGGGGCAGAAGGAATCGAACCCTCGGCATACGGTTTTGGAGACCGTCGCTCTACCTGCTGAGCTATACCCCTAAGCAAAGGGAGGGTCTCGCCGTTTCCCCTGGAAAAGACTGGTGGGCCTTCAGGGACTCGAACCCGGGACCGTCCGGTTATGAGCCGGATGCTCTAACCAATTGAGCTAAAGGCCCATAATTAGAAATGCCGCCACGAGGCGTTACCGCGTGGCGGCACATCTATGGCTCCCCAAGTAGGACTCGAACCTACGACACCGCGGTTAACAGCCGCGTGCTCTACCGACTGAGCTATTGAGGAATATGTCGGAGGCATTTCAGCCTCCGATGTTAGCACTACCTATTTTCCCGGCCCGTCTCCAGGCAAGTATCGTCGGCGAAAGTGAGCTTAACTTCTGTGTTCGGAATGGGAACAGGTGGACCCTCACCTCAATCAGC
>JAJQEV010000036.1 GCA_021201475.1 Clostridiales bacterium | reverse complement strand
AGGCAACAGACGATGTGACTTCACACTGGTGAGACTGCCGCCCATGGCGGCTGGGTAACATTCTGCTTTTCCTTTGGTCGTGCTAATCTGAGTTTCAGTGCGGAAACGCATTTTTTCTTTAGAAAAAACGAAAATAAATCCTTAAGCTGATGACATTGCCCTGAAAGGGTAGGGAGCGCAGCGGAAATGCCGCTTGACGGCAGAGCCATTGACGTAGTGGTTACAATAACTTTTTCCTCCCCTGAAAGGGGAGGGGGACCGGCGTTAGCTGGTGGAGGGGTTACCCCCACTGGCCACGCAACCCAAACCCAAAAGGAGACACCCCCACCTATGAAGCTATACCTCACCGGCCACGCCTACCGCTACGCGGTGGAGCAAATTTTGATGGTGCTGTTCCCCGGCGAGAAGCCGGAGTACCCCGATGCCCCGCCGGAGGAGCGGGAGCGCTTCTGCACCTCCGCCCTGGAATACGGCGCGGACGCTGTCACAGCCCGCGCCCAAATCGGCTGGGACGGCGCTTCCGCCGCCGGGGAGAGCCGCTGTTCCCTCCCCCTGCCGGAGGGGAAGCTGGAACGGGACAGACTGCTCCAGCGTATTTTAAAGCAGGCCATCTACAAGGCCGCCGTGAAGATTTTGGGCGCGGAGCCACCCTGGGGGGCGCTGTCCGGCATCCGCCCGGCCAAGCTGGCCTCCAAAGCCCTGGAGCAGGGGAGCACCGAGGAGGAGACCCGGAGGCTGTTCCGGGAGGTCTACTTCGTCTCCCTCAGCCGCACCGAGCTGGCCCTGGACGCCGCCCGGGCGGGGCTGGCGGCGAAGGAGAGCCTCCGCCCTGACGAGGTGAGCCTGTATATCGGCATCCCCTTCTGCCCCAGCCGGTGCGTCTACTGCTCCTTCGTTTCGGCGGACGTAAAGCGGGCCATGAAGCTGATGGAGCCCTTCGTGGCCGCCCTGCACCAGGAAATCGACTGCGCCGCCGGGCTGCTCCGGGAGGCGGGGCTGCACCTGCGCACCGTCTATATGGGGGGCGGCACCCCCACCACCCTGTCCGCCGGGCAGCTGGACGGGATACTTTCCCACCTCCGAGACGCCTTCGACCTGTCCCAGTTGACGGAGCTGACGGTGGAGGCCGGGCGGCCGGACACCATCACTCCGGAGAAGCTGGCGGTGCTCCGCCGCTGGGGGGTCACCCGGGTCAGCGTCAACCCCCAGAGCATGGAGGATAGCGTCCTCCAGGCCATGGGCCGGGCCCACACGGCGGAGGACATCCTCACTGCCTACCAAATCGTCCGGGACGCAGGCATCCCCGCCGTGAACATGGACCTGATCGCCGGTCTGCCGGAGGACACAGTGGAGGGCTTCCAAAGCACCCTGAATCAGGTGCTGGCCCTGAACCCGGAGAACATCACCGTTCACACCCTGGCCCTGAAAAAGGGTTCCCGGCTCATGCTGGAGCAGCACCGCCTCCCCTCCGGGGCGGAGACCTCCGCCATGCTGGACTATGCCTGGAAAACGCTGCGGCAGGCGGGGCAGGTGCCCTACTACCTGTATCGGCAGAAATATATGTCCGGCGCGCTGGAGAACATCGGCTGGTGCAAGCCGGGCTATGAGGGTTTGTACAACATCTGCATCATGGAGGAGCTGCACACCATTCTCGCCCTGGGGGCGGGGGGCTCCACCAAGATGACCGACCCCGCCACCGGCAAAATCGTCCGCATCACCAACCCCAAGTACCCCAAGGAGTATATCGAGCGCATTGACCAGATTTGCACGGAGAAGCGCCCCCTGGTGGAGTTCCACCGGGCGCTGGCTTCCCGGGCATGACCGCTGGGGCGGATTGCAGCCCCCGCGCAACAGGGAGAATCACCATGGCATTCCAATTAGAAGAAATCAACCTGATGGCAAAGGCCGACCCCCAGGGCTTCATCCAGCTGGGGGAGGACAACTATGACCGGAAACTGCGGGACGCCGCCGAGCAAATCGCGGCCCATCTCAGCGTCAGCCCGGTGGTGCTGCTGGCGGGGCCCTCTGGCTCCGGCAAGACCACCTCCTCCCTGAAGCTGCGGGATGAGCTGCTGCGCCGGGGCATCAAGACACACACCGTCTCTCTGGACGATTATTTCCAGACCGTCAGCCCCCTGACCACCCCCCGCACGCCGTCCGGGGAGTATGACTTTGAATCCCCGGAGTGCCTGGACATGGAGCTGTTGAATGAGCATTTCACCGCCCTCAGCCGGGGGGAAACGATTCTGGTGCCCCATTACGACTTCCTGCGCCATATGCGGGACACCAGCCGCTGCCGGGAGCTGACCTTGGGGAAGGACGAGATCGCCGTCTTTGAGGGCATCCACGCCCTGAACGACGCCCTGTTTGAGGCCCACCCGGAGGCGTTCCGTATTTACCTCTCCGCCCGCTCCAACGTGCTGGATCACGGCGAGGTGGTCTTTAAGGGCACCTGGATGCGGCTGGTGCGGCGCAGCGTGCGGGATCTGAACTTCCGGGGCAGTGAGATTCTGCTGACCCTCTCCATGTGGGACAATATCCGCCGGGGGGAGAAGCTGTACATCTCCCCCTACAAGCACCGGGCCGATCTGACGTTCGACTCCGCCCTGCCCTATGAGGTGGGAGTCATGAGCCACTACGCCGCCCCCATCTTCCGGGCCATCCCCCAGGAGGACATCCGCCGCAAAGAGATGCTGAACATGATCGCGGCCTTTGACCGGTTTGAGCCCATCGACCAGGCCCTGGTGCCGGAGGACAGCGTGCTGCGGGAGTTCATCGGCGGCGGGAGCTATCACGCCCACTGACGGAGTCTGCGGCCTGATATGGCAAGCGCAGGGAAAGGCAGCGTGCCCCAAATTTCGGCAGCCCTCGCATTTTCCTTGCCTTTTCCACAGGATTCCTTTATAATGAGCGTATACCAAAGGAACAGGAGGCGGCCAACGTGGAACAGCGTGTGGACAAGACCAATTACTATCTGAACATTGCGGAGACGGTGCTGGAGCGCTCCACCTGCCTGCGGCGGCAGTACGGGGCCATCATCGTGAAGCATGACGAAATCATCTCCACCGGCTACAACGGCGCGCCACGGGGCCGCCGCAACTGCGTGGACTTGGGGCGCTGCACCCGGGAGGAGCTGAAGGTGCCCTCCGGTCAGCGGTACGAACTGTGCCGTAGCGTTCACGCCGAGGCCAACGCCATCATCTCCGCCAGCCGGAACGACATGATTGGGGCCACCCTCTACCTGGTGGGCCACGACGCCGCCACCGGCGACCTGCTGACGGACACCACCTCCTGCTCCATGTGCCGGCGCACCATCATCAACGCCGGCATTGAGAAGGTCATCATCCGCAAAAGCCCCACGGAGTATAACGTGGTTCATGTGGAGGACTGGGTGCGGGAGGACGATACCATGCCGGAGGAGTGAAACCTTCGGAAGCGGTGCATGGGAACCTATCTTGGGCTGAAGGGAATAACGCAGCCGTACAGTTAGATTTCATCGACCAAAGGGCAACAAAATTGCCGCCCGTCCCGCCGTAAGGCCAGGGAGCGAAGCGGAAATACCGCTTGACGGCGGAGGGACGAGGCGGCAATCCCCGCCAGCCGCCATGGGCGGCAGTCTCACCAGTGAGAAGTCACATCGTCTCTAACGGGATAGACCACCTGATTGAGGGACAAGGCGAAGCCCACAGCGGGATAGGGGGAGGGTTCTTAGGGAGGATTTTGCGTAAAAAATATGCCGGGGGCATATTTTTAGCAAAATCCTGAGCCAGCTTGCTGGCGAAGCCACTTAAAAGAGTAGGTAGTGCCTTAAAGTTCTTGATAACGGAGGAACCCCGAAGCCCCTTCCTGAGTCGCCTTCTTTCCCCCATTTCTTGGCGGGACAA
>JAJQEV010000120.1 GCA_021201475.1 Clostridiales bacterium | reverse complement strand
TTTGCTCTGTTTTGCCCGATGATTTTGGGTTTACACAGAATTTAGGATAGACCCACCATCCCATGCGGACAGCCTGATATAAAAATTCTGTGGTATCCGCATAGGTTTTCCAATCACTGTTTTGCACTATGCCTTCCCCGAAAGAATGGCCAATTCAGAATGCGAAACCGAAGCATTGTGAATTCCGTGAAAGATTTAGCGGTTTTATCCCGGTATCTCTACAGAATCGCAATGCATGAAAACGCATAACTGCATCACTAAACTGCGTGCCTTTTCACTGAATCGAGAGATAACATACAACTCAGCGAAACTGAAAATTTGGCTGTTGTACCGCTCTTAACCGTATGCAGTCAAAATTGCTATGGTCCGCTTATCCTTGTAGCCGTTGCTGAAAATGCTGACAATCCTCGCTGATTTTGAAAGCGGTGAAATACTGCCTGCTATGGATCACTTCCAACGCTAACGCTTATAAAATTCTGTAGCTCATGCGAACTATATCATTGGGACAGCGAATTTTTATATTCCGTTCCCCAATCTTCCATAGCCTTAATCACCGGCCGCATGGATTCCCCCAATTCACTGAGTGCGTATTCCACCCGTGGCGGCACCTCCGGGTAGACTGTGCGTGTGATGATTCCATCCTCCTCCATAGAGCGCAGACTGTCCGTCAACACTTTCTGACTGATTCCCTCCAAATCACGCCGCAATTCATTAAACCGCCAGGGACGTACCAGCAGATTTCGTAAAATCAGGAGTTTCCACTTGCTTCCAATCAGAGAAACTGTTGTTGCCACAGGGCAGGCAGGCAACTCGTCTTTTGTTTTCATAAAGGCACCTCACACTCTATTTTCTTCTAACATCAAATCCGAATGCTATACTCGAATTATAATGCAACACGCCATTAAAATCAATGGGCAGAATGGGAAGTTTCTACAGACAACCCCGTGGAAAATCCATAGGTTACCTTTTTGTGACTATGTAATAAAAAGGTGCGTACTTGTTTTCAGAATCGGCTCCGATATAATGAACATTACAGAGAGCATGACCGCTCCTGAATACAAATATGGAGGTAATCAACAATGGCACTTTCCGATCTGTCTGGATGGAAGAACGAGACATCTGCTGTTTCCTGTGGTACAGCCTGCGGAGCATCGGACAAGCCGGAAGAAAAGCCCGCTGCCTGCGGCTCTGCTTGCGGCGCAGCTGACAAACCGGCTGAGGCTCCCGCTGCCTGCGGTTCCGCCTGCGGTGCTGGTGACAAGCCTGCCGAAACACCTGCGGCTTGCGGTGCAGCCGATAAACCGGCTGAAACTCCCGCCGCTTGCGGTTCTGCCTGCGGTGCGTCCGACAAGTAATTTCAACCGTCCAATCACAAACGCCTGGTGGATCGGCACCCGATCAGGCTGTCGGTTCATCAGGCACTTGCGAAACAATATCCGTTCATCGGATTTTACGATATAAACCCAAAGGAGACCATGCTTTATGAAACAGTATTTTTCTTTTCAATGGCATATTACAGACGAATGCGATCAGCGGTGCAAGCACTGCTACATCTTTTCCGAAAACGTCTGCAAAAAGCTGGATGCTATGAGCTGGGAGCAGATGCAGGATACGTTTTACAACTGTCTGGACTTCTGTAAAGTGTATCACCGTCTGCCGTATTTTTATATCACCGGCGGCGATCCCATTTTGCACCCGGACTTCTGGAAGCTGCTGGGGCTGATGAAGGAGCATGGCATTCCCTTTATCATTCTCGGCAATCCGTTTCATCTGACGGATGATGTGTGCCGCCGTCTGAAGGAGTACGGCTGCCAGAAGTACCAGCTTTCCATTGACGGAATGCGGGAAACACACGACTGGTTCCGCAAGCCTGGCTCCTTTGACATCACACTGGAAAAGATCAGCTGCATCAACCGGGTGGGCATCCGCAGCGTTATCATGACCACTGTTTCCGGTACGAACATTGATGAAGTACCTGACATCATTGACGCTGTGGTTGCAGCCGGGGCGAATGTGTTTGCTTTCGCCCGCTACTGCCCGACATCAGAGGAAAAGGACACCGGTATCGAGCCGCTCCGCTATCGGAAGCTGCTGGCAGACTGCGACCGAAAATTCAAAGAGTATGAAGCCGCCGGGTGTCAGACTTACTTTAATAAGAAAGACCACCTCTGGACGCTCTACGAATACGAGACGGGTGCGTTCAAAATCCCCGAAACCGTGGAGGAAGGGATGATTTACGGAGGATGCAACTGCGGAAACTGTCATCTGACTATTCTGCCCACCGGGGATGTGTACGCCTGCCGCCGGGTCCAGAACAGCAGGGTCGGCAACGTGTTTGATGACCGTCTGGCGGATGTCTGGGTCTGCGAGATGGAGCGTTACCGGGAGTATACGAAATTTGAGAAATGCTCCAAATGTGAGCTGCTGGCATTCTGCCGGGGTTGTCCCGCCGTAGCCAGTGGGAAGGACGGGAACTTCTACGCCGCTGACCCGCAGTGTTGGCATGAACTATCAGAAAAGGAGGCTATCTGAAAATGGGCGAACTGATGGAAACGATCCTGCACCGCAGAGCGATTCGCCGCTTTGACACAAGGCAGATCGAAGAAGCGGCATTGCAGGAAATCTTACAGGCCGGTTTGTATGCTCCCAGCGCAGGAGGGAAGCAGGGAGTGATTCTTGTCGTCTGTCAGGACAAAGAGGTCAACGAACGGCTGGGACGCATCAAGCGGGCTAACTCCAATCCGCATATGGCGACTGCCACAAGCTATGTTTCAAAGGAGCAGCCCAGTATTGCTGACGACCCGAATATCAAAAACGCCTTTTACGACGCGCCTACGGTCATCACCATGTTTGCGCCGAAGAACTTCCTCTTTTCTGCGGAGGACTGTGCGGTAGCTGCCGAAAACATGATGCTGGTGGCGGATTCTCTGGGCATCGGCTCCTGCTATCTTGGCCAGGGCTGGCCGGCGTTTGCCGACCCCTATGGGCAGGAAATCCTGAAAAAATGGAACATCCGCACGGATTATTATGCGGTCATGCAGCTCCTGCTGGGCTATCCCCGTGAGGGCGACCCTCACCCCACAGGAAAGTCACGTAAAAATGACCGTATATTAAGGTTTTAGACGAGAGGCTTTTTATGGACGCACAGACCTGTTTGAAGAAACTGCAATACGTTGGTGTGCTGGCATTCTCGACTGTAGATTCTGATGGAAGCCCACAGGTCAGAAATATCAGCGCCATTCACTATGAGCCTGACGCAATGTACTTTTTTACGGCGAGGGGAAAAAACTTCTGCCGGGAACTGTTATCCGACGGGCGGGTACAGGTGCTGGGTTACACCCGTTACAAGGAAATGCTCCGCCTTTCCGGGCGGGCGATTCCCGTTCCCCAGGAGGAGCAGCAGAAATGGACAGACATCATTTTTGATGAGCAGCCCTATCTTGCCAATGTTTACCCTGGTGATACAAGAAAAATCGGTGTCGTTTTTGAAATACGGGATGCTGAAATCGAATACTTTCATCTCGGTGTCAATCCGATTTTCAGGGAGAGCTATACGATTGGAAAGGGAACGGTCCGGCCGAAGGGGTATCGCATCACAGACGCCTGTATCGGCTGCGGAAAATGTGTGAAGATATGCCCACAAAGAACCATCGAAAAGGGCAAGCCGAGCGTGATTCATCAGGAGCATTGTCTTCACTGCGGCAACTGCTTTGAGAATTGTCCGGTAAAGGCAATCGAAAGATTGGGGTAATATGACACAGGATGAGCGGAGAATTTATTTAATCAGAGCGCTTCTTTCGGAGGAAGTGCAATATCGGGATATGGAAATCCCCACGGATATACAACAGCAGAAACGGCTCCTGCGGGCGCTGTTCAACGTGCGGATGCCGAAGCTGGTCAGTCAGGAATTTTTGACGGTGCAGGACGCCTATTTACAGGAGGCGACCCGGCAGAAAGGCATTACAAACATTGCAGAGCTGACGCCGGTTCAGGATGGGATATACCTTTGGCAAGGGGACATCACGACTTTACGCTGTGGCGCTATTGTCAATGCCGCCAATTCGCAAATGCTGGGCTGCTTCTGCCCCAACCACGGCTGCATTGACAACGCCATCCACACCTATGCGGGGGTTCAGCTCCGGGCGGCCTGTGCGGAGTTGATGGAGCGTCAGGGACACAAAGAAGAAACCGGCAGAGCAAAGCTCACGCTTGCGTTTAATCTTCCCTGTGACTATGTCATTCATACGGTCGGCCCCATCGTGGGCTATCGGCTGACCAGTCGGGACAGGGCGCTGTTGGCCTCCTGCTACCGCTCCTGCCTGGAGCTTGCGGAGCAAAACAATATTAGGAGCGTTGCGTTCTGCTGCATCTCCACCGGGGAATTTCACTTTCCCAACTATAAGGCAGCGGAAATCGCCGTCCACACCGTGAAGGAATACAAAGAACAAACCCACAGCAAAATCGAGGTAATCTTCAATGTTTTTAAGGACATCGACTTTCAAATCTACAGAGAACTCCTTACGGCAGATTGAGCAGTTAAAATCCGCTCTGGACAAAGCAGAAGCCGTTGTGATCGGAGCCGGTGCGGGGCTTTCCACATCGGCGGGATTCGTGTATAATGGAGAACGGTTCAAGAAATATTTTTCTGACTTTGAAGCGAAGTATGGTTTCCACGATATGTATTCTGGCGGGTTCTATCCCTATGATACGCTGGAGGAGCATTGGGCATACTGGAGCCGATATATCTATGTCAACCGATATGTGGATGCGCCAAAGCCGGTTTATCAGGAGCTGCTTTCACTTGTAAAGAATAAGGATTATTTCGTCCTGACCACGAATGTGGATCACTGTTTTCAGAAAGCTGGATTTGATAAAAAGCGTCTCTTTTACACCCAGGGGGATTATGGGCTGTTCCAATGCTCCGAACCGTGCCATCAGAAAACCTACGACAACGAAGATAGCATCCGACAGATGGTAAAGCAGCAGCGGGGTATGAAAATCCCAACAGATCTGATTCCCCGCTGTCCGGTTTGCGGCAAGCCTTTGACGATGAATCTGCGAAGCGATGATACCTTTGTGGAGGATGAAGGCTGGCACAGGGCAGTGGAACGCTACTCGCTGTTCCTTCGCCGTCATGAAGGAATGCAGACGCTGTTCATGGAACTCGGAGTCGGTTATAATACTCCGGTGATTATCAAGTATCCCTTCTGGCAGATGACAGCGAAAAATCCGGAGGCTACTTATGCCTGCATCAATAAAGGGGAAACCTTTTGCCCACGAGAAATTTCACATCAGTCGATTTGCATTGATGAGGACGTAGGTTTTGTACTTGCTTCCATTCACGAAAACTGATTTGATCCCTTACTTGTAAGGGCGCACTTCTATACGGGGCAAGCCCGTATCGTGCATTCATCTCCGGCCTAAGAGCCGCTGCTTCGCAGCGGTTGGCCTCCGAAACGCCTCGCTGCGGCTCGGCGTGCGGAGCTGACAGCCCGGACTAGTCGAAAGTCCGGGCTGTTTTGCGTCGCTGCGCTCCGTTCAAGGGGCTGCACCCCTTGCGCCGCTCTGCGGCTATCCCTGCCCACCTGCCGACGGAGAACGATTTTACAAATCATTCCCGCCGACAGGTCAAATTTTTTCAAAAACAGTTCCGCTTGACCGCCCTGATTTCTCCTATTTATGAGGGGGAGTTTGTCATGTTTTTTGTTTTGACGCTGTCCTGTGATTAGCCTGCTTTTTCAAAATTCCCACATAACAATAGTAGAGCCACATACATAGGCCGCCTGTCTTGCGCAGGCGGCCTAAATCTATTTCAGGAGGTATTCCCCATGAAGCAAAAATCATCACAGGAGCTTTTGCAGGAGATGCAAATCGCCGGGCAAAAGCGAGATCAGGCGCAACACAAGCTGGAACGCCTGGAAAACCGTGCAGCCTATCTTCAAAAAGGGGAGCGAACCAAACGCACCCACCATCTTTGCAACATCGGCGGGGCGGTGGAGCATTTCATCCCGGCCACTAAGGAGATGGACAAGGCGGCACTCTATCTGCTGTTCGAGCAGTTGACTGCGCTGTCGGAAGTACAGACATTCCTCGCACGTTATGAAGGAGGTGATCCACCATCGCACACTACCACTTCCATGTGACCCAGATCAAGCGCAGCGCCGGACAGTCTGCAATAGCCTCCGCCGCCTATCGCTCCGGCGAGCGGCTGTACAGCGAGTACTACGGAGAGGTCAGCGACTACACCCGCAAGGGCGGCGTGGTCTGCTCTGAGATTCTACTGCCAGGTCACGCTCCACCGGAGTACGCAGACCGGCAAACCCTCTGGAACGCCGTCGAAAAAGCGGAGTCCGGTAAAAAAGCACAGCTCGCATACAGCTTCGACATTGCCTTGCAAAACGAGTTCTCTCTGGAGGAGAACGTCGTCCTTGCAAGGCAATTTTTGTTGGACGAGTTCGTCAGCCGAGGCATGATCGTGGACTACGCTGTCCACTTACCAGACAAAGAAGGCGGCATTGCCAATCCCCACTTCCATGTCATGTGTCCTATCCGTCCCCTGAAGGAAAACGGCGAGTGGGACGCCAAGCAGCATCGGGAATATCTGGTTGATGAGAGCGGCGCTCCCATCCTGGACGATGCCGGGCACAGGAGGTTCAACGCAGTTCCCACCACTGACTGGGGCAGCCCGGAGACGCTGGCGCATTGGCGACAGGCATGGGCAGAGCGATGCAACGCCAGGTTTGCGGAGAAGGGGCTGGATGTCCGAATCGACCACCGCAGTTATGAACGCCAGGGCATTGACCAAATCCCCACCGTCCATGAAGGCCCCGCTGTTCGGCAGATGGAGAAGAAGGGTATTGAAACCGAAAAGGGCAATCTGAACAGATTCATCAAGGCCACCAATCGCATGATCGCTGCCACAGTCAAAAGGCTTGCCGTGCTGTGCGACTGGATCGCCACACTGAAAGAGGATCTTGCCAGGCCGAAGTCTCCTGACCTTGCGGAGCTGCTAAACAATTACTATGACCAGCGCAACGCCGGGGCGTGGAGCCAAAAGGCACGGCTCAGCAACCTGAAATCTCATGCCGAGGCCATTGCCTTCTTGCAGGAGAAGGGCATCGCTACTCTGGAGGGCTTAAAGGAGGCAATTACCAGCGCCAACGAGGAGTCCACTGCACTGAAAGAGTCCATGCAGACCAAATCGAAACGGATAAAAGAGTTGGAGGAGCTGCTACGGATGGCTGGCTATTACCGGGATAACAAGCCGGTTTACGACAAGCTGAATCAGATCAAATTCAAAAAATCCAGAGAAAAGTATGCAGCCCAGCACGACCAGGAGCTGCGCCTGTTCTATATGGCTCAGCGAAAACTCAAACCATATCTTGCGGAGGGCAGCAAGCTGCCAGTCACAAAATGGCAAAACGAGCAGACCCGTTTGCAGCAGGAGTACGGAGCGGAAGAAACGGAATACAGTGCGATCTATCATGACACCCGCTCACTGACCGTTATCCAACACTGTGTAGATCAGGCTATGAGCAACGAACACCAGAAACAACCTGGCCACCGCAGGCAGGAGCACGACATTGATTGATTTTAGGAGGTACACAGCATGAACACCAACGAAACCGATTTTGGCGACACGCCCCCGGAGTATTACTTCTCTGACCCAGGCCCTTATGCCAAGCCCCACTTATCAGAAAGCCAACCTCATCATATCTTCCAATTTGATGAGGCAGGTCACATCCATGTGAAGAATCTGTCCGCCTGGTGGATACCGGAGCTGACCATCACGGAGGAGATCGGCGGCACCGTCTACACCGTTACCGGCAGCTACGAGGGAACGCAGACCTTCCTCCGCAAGCTGGAGCGCATCACCGCACAGAATTTTATGAGAGGCATGGAGGAATCCGAATGACAAACACTACAAATCTTGCTATAATAGAGCCAACCAATCCTGTACAGGCAGTTGCTCCACAGACAAAGGAGGACGCAGAAATGCCAGGAGCAACGGCAGGAAAAATCACTGCCCTATATTGCAGACTATCTCAGGAGGATCAGCGACTTGGCGAGTCGTTGTCCATCGAAAATCAAAAGGGTATTTTGCTTCAATATGCAAAAGACCGCCGTTTCCCGAACCCCGTTTTCTTTGTGGACGACGGGTACAGCGGCACCAGCTTCGACAGGCCAGGCTTTCAGGCAATGCTGAACGAGGTCGAGGCAGGCCGGGTAGGTCAGATCATTGTGAAAGATGCTTGTGTAATAATAGAACCAACACGGAAAGGCCCTTTTGAGAGGCTTTCGTGGCCTGGTTCTATTTGTTTTTGACCCGAAAACAGATAAAATCGTCCATATCAACCGAGATTTGCGCTGAACAGGCGGCGCATGGAGGGAAACGCCTGCAACAAAGGAATATCGTAATGAACATAGAGCGGCAATCCGCTGTTGGAACTTCGGTTCCGGCAGATGGGTTGCCGCTCTATTTTTGTTTCCGGCAACGGAAGCAAAAGTCCAAAGCATATCGGAAGTGATGATGTGCCGTCACTGGAAGGAGGTCAAAGATGGCAGTATTTCGAGTCGAAAGAAACAGCAACTACACCACCATGAGCAATTACCATCTCCGCGATAACAACCTGTCCCTGAAAGCCAAAGGGCTGCTCTCTGTATTTCTGAGCTTGCCCGATTCATGGCATTACAGCGTTCGGGGGTTGGTCGCAATCTGCAAGGAAGGCCGTGATTGTATTGTGGCGACGTTGCAGGAGCTGGAGAATGCCGGTTATCTGGAGCGGCACCAGCAGCGCCAGGACAATGGCAAGATGGGGGTGATCGAGTATGTGATTTTCGAGAAGCCTCAATCACCGTGTACGGAAAATCCGGACACGGTAAAACCGGACACGGCTTATCCGAACACGGAAAAACCGGATACGGAAAACCCGCCACAAATAATAACTAATAGAACAAATACTGAACAGATCAATAAACTGAATGAGAAAGACACCCGCCACAAGTATGGAGCCTATCAGAATGTTTTGCTGACAGATGAGGAGCTGGCAAAGCTCAAAGCAGAATTTCCTGCTGACTGGCAGGAGCGCCTGGAGCGATTATCCGAGTATATCGCTTCTTCCGGGAAGCATTACAAAAATCACCTTGCTACTCTGCGTAGCTGGGCGCGGCGCGACAAGCCAAAAACGGCTTCTTATAGTCACAGCAACTACACCTGTGCGGAGGGAGACAGCCTATGAGTATCTTTGACGAGTTCCTTACCCGTTTTCCCCAACGCACTGAACCGGGTGAAAATGAGTACATGGGTGATGATGGCCTGCTCTATTGCAGCAAGTGCAAAACTCCCGTGCAATGCCGGGTGAAGATCGGCTCTGCTACCCACATAGTCCCTTGTATCTGCAAGTGCCGAAAGGAAGAACAGGAAGCGACTGAGCGCCGGATGGCGGAGATGGAACGCCGCAACCGGATTCACAGTCTGAAGGTCAACGGTATTCAGGAGAAAGCTCTGTATAACTGGACTTTTGCCAATGCCGAGAACAATCCCAGCATCCAGATGGCCAGACGGTATGTAGCGAACTGGTCAGAGGCAAAACAGAATAATCTTGGCCTGCTTCTCTGGGGCGATGTTGGAACAGGCAAATCGTTTACAGCCGCTTGCATTGCCAACGCCCTGCTGGAGAGCGGCGTTCCGGTGCTGATGACGAACTTTTCTAAGATATTGAATCAGATGGGCGGGATGTACTCGGAACAGCGGTATCAGTATATCGCTTCTTTTTCGTCTTTTGACCTGCTTATCATCGACGATCTTGGGATTGAGCGTAGCACCGAATACGCGCTGGAACAGGTTTACGCTGTTGTGGACGAACGGTACAAATCCAACAAGCCGCTGATCGTCACGACCAACCTGACCATCAACCAGATACGCAACGCCGAGGATGTGGCTCACGCCCGCATCTACAGCCGGGTGCTGGAGCTGTGTACGCCGGTTCAGGTGCGCGGGGCAGACCGGCGCACAGAGATTGGGCGCGATAAGCAAGCACTCGTCAAAGACCTGCTCTATGGCAGGTGATTGGAGGTGAAAAATGTCGAAGAATGACGAAACACCACCCATGCAGGAGCAGGTTCAGCAAATTCCTATCTCTGAACTGCATCCGTTTGAGGGGCATCCCTTCCGTGTGGTGGATGATGAGGCCATGACCCGGACGGTGGAGAGCATTTCACAGTTCGGAGTGATTTCTCCACTGCTGGTGCGGCCTGACCCGGACGGTGGCTATGAGATCATTTCCGGCCACCGGCGCTGCCACGCGGCAGAACAAGTCGGGCTGGAAACTCTGCCGGTCATTGTCCGGGAGATGGATGATGATGAAGCGATCATCGCGATGGTCGATTCCAATCTGCAAAGGGAGACGATTCTCCCCAGCGAACGGGCTTGGGCGTACAAGATGAAGATGGACGCCATCAAGCATCAGGGAGCGAGGACGGATTTAACTTCCCGACCAGTGGTCGGAAAGTTGGAGGCCGCTGACCAAATTGGGAAAGACACCGGAGAAAGCGGGCGACAAGTACAGAGGTATATTCGCCTGACTAATCTGGTTCCGGAACTGATGGACATGGTGGATGAAGGGAAAGTTGGCTTTCGGCCCGCTGTGGAGCTTTCCTATCTGACGCGCGATGAGCAGTCCCATCTTCTGGAGGCCATGGACTACGCCCAGGCAACTCCTTCTCTTTCACAGGCACAGCGACTGAAAAAACTCAGCCAGTTGAAACAGTGTTCGCCGGAGGCGATGGAGGTTCTGATGGATGAGGTAAAGAAGGAAGAACTGGCTCCCACCGTGACGCTGCCCACGGAACTGCTGCGGAAGTATTTCCCCAAATCCTTCACCCCCAAACAGATGGAGGACACCATTATCCGGCTGCTGGAACAGTGGCAGAAAAGCCGGCAGCGCAATCAATCGAGGTAACTATATGAACACGGGCAGATCATAAGGCGGTCATCCGCACTCTCATTTCGGAGTGCCAGGATGGCCGCCTTTTTTGTTTTGTCCCCAGACTATAAGGAGAGTTTTTATTATGAATTGTTGTTGTATTGCAAATGACTGTATCCCCAATTCCCTGAATGAAAAGACCGGAACGGATGCGTTTCTGGAAGGGCTTCACTCCGTTCTGGACGGCGCATTGGAAATGCTTCGCTGCATCTGCGAGGACGCCGATGAGAACGACGAGCCGGTTATCATGGTCGCTGCAATCCCCGGCCAGCCCATCAAGGTGGTCGATGTCGAGGAGGCGTATTCCATCCTTCACTGCTTCGGTGAGGACGATGTTATCAATTTCTCACTGGGAAAAACCTGTGACGTTATGAGCTATGACGAGAAAGATGTTCGGAAGGTCGGCGGCAAGCAGTATGTGGCTGGCCCTATCCTGTTCTATGACGTGGACGATGATGGAGAGGAAATCAGTCTGACCTCACAGGAAATCTATGCTGTGCGCCTTGCAGTGGAGAGCCACACTGTCACACTCACGGAGAAAGGCAGGAAGTTCGCTGCCATTTCCATTGACTGAGGTATCGCCTATGAAAGAGTACGATGTGACAATCACGGAGACGCTGGAGAAAACCGTAACGGTCGAGGCTGAGAGCCGCGAGGAAGCCGAGGAGCTTGTGGAACAGAACTGGAATGATTCGCTCTATATTCTGGATGCGGACGACTTTTCCCATGTGGATTTTGAAACAAAGGACGAGCGTTCCGTGGAAAGGGAGCAGATTTCCGTCCTGCTGGTGGAACCGGAGAAATATCCTCAGATCATCCAGATGGAGAACACGCTGGAGGCCATGCAGCAAGCAGTCGGTGGAGACATCCAAGCGACCTACCCCTTCGAGGAGCCGGTCTGCATTATCTGCAATGAGGAAGGCAAGCTGAACGGCTTTCCCCTTAACCGCGCCCTCCGGGATGAGGACGGCCAGACCTACGATATTTTAGCAGGCAACTTCCTTGTGGTCGGGCTGACCGAGGACGACTTTGGTTCTCTGTCCCCGGAACACGCCGAGCAGTTTGAAAAGCTGTTCCACCAGCCGGAGGCGTTTATCCGCCTTGGCCGCAGTATCATGGCCATCCCGATTGACGATGAGGCCATGAGGAAACGGGAAAAGGCAGCTGAGAAAGTTGTCACCGGAAAGGCAAAGACAGCTCCGGAACAGGATGTGCTGTAATGTCGGCGCTGTCCCTCTGTCCGGTATCTTTGAAGGAAGCAAACGCTTATGTCCAGCAGCACCATCGGCATCACAAGCCAGTCACAGGCCATAAATTTTCCATCGGATGCACAGACGGTGAAAAGCTGGTGGGCGTTGCTATTGTGGGGCGTCCGGTCAGCCGCTATCTGGATGATGGCTGGACACTAGAGGTCAATCGCCTATGCACGGACGGCACAAAAAACGCTTGCAGTATGCTTTACGCTGCTGCATGGAGAGCCGCCCGTGCTATGGGCTACCACAAAATCATTACCTACACATTGGAATCTGAACCAGGTACAAGCCTGAAAGCAGCCGGTTGGCATTGTGCAGGAAAGGCCGGAGGGCTTCGCTGGACAGGTAAGCGCCAGCCGGAAAATGACCTGTATCCGGCAGAAATGAAACTAAGGTGGGAAATGCAATGTTGATGTTAATCGGAATATGTTCATTCCTTGCAGGCGCGGTATGTGGTGTTTTCATCATGTGCCTGATGCAAATCGGAAGTCCCCACGAGGAGGTGGTGAATATTGGAGGAGGAAGTAACCAATCGGACAGTCAACCTGGCGATCAGCACGACCAAACTGACAGGCCGTGCAATACTGACGGCGTTTCGGAAGTTCGCCCAGCAGTATTCCAAAATGAAGGCCAACGCTCAGGCCAAAGCCAATGAAAAGCCTACGGGCGAACAGACCATTGACCAGCTCATTGGTCAGAACCAGGGAGCGACCAATATTGAGATTGAAAAGACCGATCTCAAGGGCTTTAAGCGGATTTTGGACAAATACGGTGTGGATTACGCCATCACCAAAGATGCGTCTCAGAACTCGCCCCGGTTCCTGGTGTTCTTCAAGGCGCGGGACGGCGATGCGCTGACTGCCGCCTTTAAGGAATACTCTGCTTCTGTTCTGAAAAAAGAGGAACGCAAGAGCGTCCTGAAGGAGCTGGCGAAACTGAAGGAACTTGTGGCTGCTACCCCGAAGAAGGTACGGGAGAAAACTCCGGAGCGTGATCTATGACCCAAAAGCAAATAAAACGCATCCTGATCCTCGCCCTGCCTTATGTCATTATGGGGCTGGTCGCTACAAATATCGGTGAAGCATGGCGGCTGGCGACGGGCAGCACATCGGGCGAAAAGATCATGAGCCTGATGTACACCATCCCCCAGGCATTCGGGAATCCGCTGCCCAGCTTCCACCTGTTCGATTTACTGGTCGGCCTGTGTTGTGGCGGCGGTCTGAAACTGGCGGTGTATCTGCGTGGGAAGAACGCAAAGAAATACCGCCACAATCAGGAGTTCGGTTCCGCCCGCTGGGGAAACGCAAAGGATATTGAGCGCTTCGTCAATCCAAAGTTCCAGGAGAATGTGATCCTGACCCAGACGGAGCGCCTGACCATGGAAAGCCGGGCAAAGAACCCGACGGACTCCCGGAATAAGAACGTGCTGGTGGTCGGCGGCTCCGGTTCCGGTAAAACCCGGTTCTTCGTGCTGCCCAACCTGTTACAGTGCCACAGCTCTTATGTAGTCACTGACCCGAAATCCAGCCTGCTGGGGCAATGCGGCCATGTGCTGGAGAAGCAGGGCTATCAGATACGGTTCCTGAATACGATCAACTTTCATAAGTCCATGCACTACAATCCGTTCGCTTATGTGCATTCGGAAAAGGATATTTTGAAGCTGGTCACGACCCTGATGGCCAACACCAAAGGCGAGGGCAAAGCCGGGGATGAGTTCTGGGAAAAAGCTGAAAAGCTGCTGTACACGGCGCTGATCGCATATCTCCACTATGAAGCCCCAAAAGAGGAACAGAACTTCGCCGCGCTGTTGGAACTGCTCAACTCGATGGAAGTCCGCGAGGAGGATGAAACCTTCCAGAATGCCGTTGACCTGATGTTTGAGGCGCTGGCAAAAAAGAAGCCAAATTCCTTTGCAGTTCGGCAATACCGTCTTTTCAAATTAGCTGCCGGCAAAACCTTAAAATCGATCCTTATAAGCTGTGGTGCGCGCCTCGCTCCCTTCGATATTGAGGAGCTTCGGGAAATCACAGCGTATGATGAGCTGGAGCTGGACAAGATCGGGGACCGGAAAACGGCGCTGTTTCTTATCATGTCGGATACTGACAGCACTTTCAACTTCCTGATTTCCATGGCATACACACAGCTGTTCAATCTGTTGTGTGAAAAAGCGGATGATGTGTATGGCGGCAGGCTCCCGGTTCATGTCCGCTGCCTGATCGACGAGTGTGCCAATATCGGCCAGATACCGAACCTGGAAAAGCTGGTGGCGACTATCCGAAGCCGTGAGATTTCGGCCTGCCTGATTTTGCAGACCCGGAGCCAGCTGAAAGCTATCTACAAGGACAACGCGGACACCATCATCGGCAATATGGACTCCCAGCTCTTTCTGGGCGGCTCTGAGCCGACCACGCTGAAAGAGCTAAATGCGGCGCTGGGCAAGGAAACGATTGATATGTTCAACACATCGGATACCCGCGGCAACAGTCCCTCCTACGGCACCAATTATCAAAAGACCGGCCATGAACTCATGAGTCAGGATGAGCTTGCTGTGATGGATGGAGGCAAATGTATTTTGCAGCTGCGCGGCGTCCGCCCATTCCTGTCGGATAAATACGATGTCACCCAGCACCCAAACTACCGCTATACCTCAGATGCAGACAAGCGCAACGCCTTTGATATGGAAAAATTCCTGGATCACAGGCTGAAGCTGCGCGGGAAGGATGTGTACCATGTCGTGGAAGCAGACTGACCGGAGCTGCGCCGTCCGAGGCCCTCCCCCTTTTTGGGGGTAATGTTATTTGCGGCAGATAATCGCGATCACGCCCGGTTATCTGTTATCCCAGGCGTGTTTTCATATATCCCCGTCAACTGACCGTCTATTACAGGCGGTCTTTTTGTTTGCCCGGATTTGGTCAGGAGCCGTCAGCAGAACACCTTTTGCGGTTAGCAGCATAAAAACGATTGGTTCTCAGGTCGGTACGCAGGCGGGCAAATGTCACCTTATACACTTACACTTTTATATTTTTTGGAGGATTTCATTATGGCATTTTTCAATAGTGCAGTTACTGTATTGCAGACTCTCGTTATCGCCCTTGGCGCTGGCCTCGGTATCTGGGGCGCAATCAACCTTCTGGAAGGTTACGGCAACGACAACCCCGGCGCGAAGAGCCAGGGAATGAAGCAGCTCATGGCGGGCGGCGGTGTCGCCCTGATCGGTACGACTCTGGTTCCGCTTCTCTCTGGCCTGTTTGGTTGAGCCGCGGAGGTAATATCCTTTGAACAGCATACTCGAACAGATCACTGACTGGATAAAGGAAATGCTGGTCAGTGCGGTCATGAATAATCTGTCGGGGATGTTTGATTCGGTCAACCAGCAGGTTGGGGATGTTGCGACACAGGTGGGGACGACCCCGGCGAACTTCTCGCCGGGGGTGTTCTCCATGATACAGTCTGTGTCCGAGTCAGTCATCGTCCCGATTGCGGGCATTTTCCTCACGATTATCGCCTGCTACGAGCTTATTCAGATGATTATCGACCACAACAATCTCGCCAATTTTGAAACCTGGATTTTCTTCAAATGGGTTTTCAAGACCTTCGTCGCCGTGATGCTGATTACCAACTGCTTCAATATCGCCATGGCAGTGTTCGATGTGGCACAGAGCGTGATTAACAGTGCCAGCGGCATTATCGGCACTTCCACTTCCATTGACGGTACGACGCTGGCATCCATGCAGACCACGCTGGAGGCCATGGAGATCGGGGAACTACTGAGTGTCCTGATGCAGACGCTTGTTTTGAGCTTTGGTATGTGGATCATGGGCCTGATTATCTTTGTCATTGTCTACGGGCGTATGATCGAGATTTACCTGATGGTCAGCCTTGCACCCATCCCGTTCTCCACCTTTGGGAACCGGGAACAGAGCCAGATCGGGCAGAATTATCTGCGCTCGTTGATGGCGCTGGCGTTCCAGGGCTTTCTCATTATGATCTGCGTCGGTATCTACGCAGTCCTGATCCAGAGCGTTTCCATCAGCGATGACATCGTTGCCTCCCTGTGGGGCGTGATGGGTTATACCGTGCTGCTGTGCTTCACGCTGTTTAAGACAGGCTCCCTGTCCAAAGCCGTGTTCTCGGCGCACTGATAAGAAGGAGGTTTTACGATTGGCAGCATATATTTCCGTCCCGCGCGATTTGACGCGGGTGAAATCCAAAATCTTTTTTAACCTGACGAAGCGGCAGCTTATCTGCTTCGGGTCGGGCGCTCTGATCGGCGTTCCGACCTTTTTTCTGCTCCGTCAGCTGGGCAATGTCTCCCTGGCGGTGATGGGCATGATGATCGTCATGCTCCCGCTGTTCTTCCTCGGTATGTACGAGAAGGACGGCCAGCCGCTGGAGGTCATTGCAAAGCAGTTCATTCAGGCAAAATTCATTCGCCCCAAAGTCCGGCCTTATCAGACCAATAACTACTATGCAGCTCTGATCCGGCAGGCGGAGGCAGAACAGGAGGTACAGCGCATTGTTCTCAATTCCTATGAGAAAAAAGGCGGCAAAGGACAAAAGCGTTAAGGTGCCGGAGAACCTCTCCCGCAGTGACCAGAAGAAAATTCAGCAGGTCATTGAGAAGGCGCGCCGTGATGACGGCGTTCCCCGCACCGCGCAGCAGTCCATCCCCTTTGAACGGATGTTTCCGGACGGCATCTGCCGCACCGGGGACAGGTATTACTCGAAAACCATTCAATATCAGGACATCAACTATCAGCTTGCCCAGCAGGAAGATAAGACCGCGATCTTTGAGGAATGGTGCGGCTTCCTGAATTTCTTTGACAGCTCCATCCACTTTGAGCTGTCCTTTATGAATATGTCCACCGATGTGGAGCAGTTTGAAAAGAGCGTCCGCATCCCGCCCATGCGCGACGGCTTCGACGACGTGCGCAGCGAGTTCAGCCAGATGCTCCGCAAGCAGCTGGCACAGGGCAACAACGGTCTGACGAAGACCAAATACCTGACTTTCAGTATCCAGGCGGATTCCATGAAGCAGGCAAAGCCCCGGCTTGACCATGTGCAGACGGATTTGCTGAACAACTTCCACCGGCTGGGTGTCTCGGCCAGGGTGTTAAACGGCAAGGAGCGCTTGCGTGTCATGCACAGTATGTTCCACATGGGCAGCCGCGATAAGTTCTATTTCGATTGGAACTGGCTTGTGAAGTCCGGGCTTTCCGTCAAGGACTTTATCGCGCCCACGTCCTTCTCCTTCCCTGGCGGGCGCACCTTCCAGATGGGGAATATGTACGGCGCGATGAGCTATCTGGCGATCACGGCCTCGGATTTGAGTGACCAGCTGCTGAAAGACCTCTTAGAGATGGATTCCAGCGAGATCGTCACGCTGCACATTCAGTCTGTTGACCAGAATAAGGCCATTAAAACCGTCAAGCACACCATCACGGAGCTTGACCGCAGCAAGATCGAGGAACAGAAAAAGGCTGTCCGTTCCGGATACGACATGGACATCATTCCCTCTGACCTGGCTACCTACGGCAAGGACGCTAAAGACCTGCTGAAAGAATTGCAGAGCCAGAATGAGCGGATGTTCCTCATCACTTTTTTGGTGATGAACACCGGGAAGACGCCCCAGGAGCTGGAGAACAACGTGTTCCAGGCCAGTTCCATTGCCCAGAAGCACAACTGCAACCTGCGGCGGCTGGATTTCCAGCAGGAACAGGGGCTGATGTCCTCCCTGCCGCTGGCGATGAACCAGATCGAGATTCAGCGGGCGCTGACCACTTCCTCCACGGCGATCTTCGTACCGTTCACGACCCAGGAGCTGTATCAGGACGGGAAAGAAGCAATCTACTACGGCCTGAACGCCCTGTCCAACAACCTGATTATGGTGGACAGGAAGCTCCTGAAAAACCCCAATGGCCTGATCCTCGGCACCCCTGGTTCCGGCAAGTCGTTCTCCGCAAAGCGGGAAATCACCAACGCTTTTCTGGTGTCGGATGATGACATCATCGTGTGTGACCCGGAGGCCGAATATTCGGCGCTGGTGCAGAGGCTGCACGGGCAGGTGGTAAAGATAAGCCCCACCAGTACACAGTATATTAACCCCATGGACATCACCGACAACTACTCGGAGGAGGATTCGCCGCTGGCCTTAAAGAGTGATTTTATCCTGTCGCTCTGTGAGCTGGTTGTCGGCGGCAAGGATGGCCTGTTGCCGGTAGAAAAAACGGTCATTGACCGTTGTGTCCATCAGATTTATCAGCCCTATTTTGAAAACCCCACCCCGGAGAATATGCCGATTCTGGAAGACCTCTATAACGCCCTGCTGAAACAGGAGGAAAAAGAGGCGCATCATGTGGCCACCGCTCTTGAAATCTACGTCAAAGGCTCTCTGAACCTGTTCAATCACCACACCAACGTGGACATCCAGAACCGGTTCGTCTGCTATGACATTAAGGAGCTGGGCAAGCAGCTGAAAAAGCTGGGGATGCTCATTGTTCAGGATCAGGTGTGGGGCCGTGTCACGGCCAACCGGAACGCCGGGAAAAGCACCCGCTACTATGTCGATGAGTTCCACCTTCTGCTGAAGGAGGAACAGACGGCTGCTTACAGCGTGGAGATTTGGAAGCGGTTCCGTAAGTGGGGCGGCATCCCCACCGGCATCACGCAGAACGTCAAAGACCTTTTGTCCAGCCGTGAGGTGGAGAATATCTTTGAAAACTCCGACTTCATCATCATGCTGAACCAGGCTGCGGGCGACCGTCAGATACTGGCGAAGCAGCTGGGCATCTCACCTCATCAGCTGTCCTATGTGACCCATTCCGGCGAGGGCGAAGGTCTGCTGTTCTATGGCAACGTGATTTTGCCCTTCGTTGACCACTTCCCGCAGGATACGGAGCTTTACAGCATTATGACGACCCGCCTGAGTGAGATCGTGGAACGGGAGTCACAGAATGAAAAGTAAGACGACGCGGCTTCGGTTTACAGAGGATGAGCTGGATAACAGCGCAGTCGGAAAGGCTGCGCACAAAGCAGAGCGGGCTGCGGATAAGGCAGACAAAGCGAAATCAAAGCTGCGGACAGAGAAAGAAAAATCGAAACTGCGCGACTCTGCGGCGCGTGAGGAGCCAGTAGACGGCACTGCATCGCATGGTGCAGAGGCAAAAGGCGCCGCATCGCGCGGCGCAAAATCCCAGGGTGCTACTGCCCGCCGCACAGAGGCGAAAGGTGAAGCAGCGAGGGGGACGGCATCCCGCAGCACAACGGCGACCGGTGAAGCACCGAGGGGCGCGGCGGCAAAAGGCACTTCACCCCGAAGTGCAGATACAGCAGCGAGGTCTGCGACTACTCCCAAAAGCAAGCTGAGAACGGAATCCACGGCTACAAAAACTGTGAAAGACCGGCTCCGCTTCGATGCTGACGCAAAGGAGGTGGTGTCCCCCGCCAGTCGGGGGAGCCACATCGCCACCCGTGCAGTCACAGATTCTGTTTCCGGCACCATCCACCGGCAGATTGCCGAGGGTGAGGACGATAATGTGGGCGTTCAGGCGGCGCACCAGAGTGAGGAGGCGGTGGAAACTACCGGCCATGTTCTCAGTGACGCTTCTTACAGCCGCAAGCTGAAAGCCTATGACAAGGCGGCAAAGCTGGAAGGCAGAGCGGATAAGGCCAATATCAACGCGCTCTATCAGCAGTCATTGGCGGATAACCCGGAGGCAGCGTCGAACCTGATCTCCCGCTGGAAGCAGAAACAGGCCATCAAAAAGGAGTACGCCGCCGCAAAAGCTGCCGGAGGCACCGCGACCCATACCACCGCTACGGCAAAGGGCGCACAGGAGGCGGCAAAAGAAACCGGCACGGTGGTGGAAAAAATCGGCGCGTTCGTATCAGAGAACAGCCACTTCCTGATTATCGGTGGGATTCTTCTTCTGCTGATTCTGGTCATCATGGGGATGTTCTCCTCATGCACAGCCATGTTTCAGGGAGCCGCGACCACCGTCGCTTCCAGCACCTACCCCAGCGAGGACGCCGATATGCTGGCGGCAGAGGCACAATACTGTGCGCTGGAACAGGAGCTTCAGGATTATCTGGACAACTATGAAAGCACCCACGACTATGACGAGTATATCTATGAGCTGGACGACATCGAGCATGATGCCTATGTGCTGATCTCTGCGATCACCGCCCTGATGGACGGCAACGCCTGGACAATCGACGAAGTGCAGGACATCATCCAGATGCTGTTTGATGAGCAGTACACCCTGACGGAGACTGTGACCACCGAGACACGGTACAGGACGGAGACGCGCACAGGAACACGGACGGTCACGGAGACGGGAACTGACCCGGAAACCGGCGAGGAGTACGAATATGAGGTTGAGGAGGAATATGAGTACGAAGTGCAGGTGCCGTACACCTACTACATCTGCACTGTGACGCTGGAAAATTTCAACCTCTCCCATGTGCCGGTGTACGTTATGAGCGAGGAACAGCTGGAACGGTATTCTCTGTATATGTCCACGCTGGGAAACCGCCCGGACTTGTTTGCGGACTCCAGCTATGTCTCCCTTTATTACAGTACCGATTACACCACTTACACCATTCCTTCGGAAGCATTGAGCGATGAGGCGTTCGCCAACATGATCGCGGAGGCCGAAAAATATCTCGGCTACCCCTATGTGTGGGGCGGCAGCTCACCGAGTACCAGCTTCGACTGCTCTGGCTTCGTCAGCTGGGTCATCAATAACTGCGGGAATGGATGGAGTGTGGGACGGCAGACCGCGAACGGTCTGTTAAATCTCTGCACGGTTGTCTCCGCTTCGGATGCACAGCCGGGCGATCTGATCTTTTTCCAGGGGACGTACAACACCAGCGGGGCCTCTCATGTGGGTATCTACGTTGGCAACGGGATGATGATCCACTGCGGGGACCCCATCCAGTACACCAGCATCAACACGAGCTATTGGCAAAGTCACTTTTTAGCGTATGGACGCCTGCCCGGTATGTAACCGGCAGCACCATACAGATTGGAGGTTATCTTTTATGAGTGCAAAACTCGACAAAATCGGCGCGGAGCGTGAAAAGGCGCGCCAGAAGCGGGATGAATGGGACGCCCGTTATAAGGAACTGGACAAAAAGTACCATGAGCAGGAAAACGTGGACATCCATGAGATGGTTCACGCCGCAAAGCTGTCCCCGGAACAGCTGGGTGAGCTGCTTCGCATGGTACACGACGCACCGGGTAATATTCTTTCGATGAAGGAGGACGTTCAGCATGAGGATTAAGCGGATGATGGCGGCGCTGCTCGCCGGGATCATGGTGTTTGGCACCATGACGACCACCTGTCTGGCAGCGCAGACAGATGATGAGGACGTAACGGAAACCGAGGAAACCACGGAAGATGTGGAGACGACTGACGCATCTTCTGTGGAAGTCACCATTGCCGATGATGGCTCCTACACCATTACTTACGGAGGCATGACCTGGACGCTCCCTGCTGACAGCACGGACAGCGAGGCAGATACCGATGAGGAGACTTCCGAGGATGATACCGAGGTGATCGGCACCGGCACGGTGGTGAATGTCAACTCCTGGCTGAACCTGCGCTCCGGCGCTGGGACGGACTATTCTATCCTTGGCAAACTACTGAACGGCACTGAGGTGGAGGTCATCGGACAGGATGGAAACTGGTATGAGATCGTTGTCCCGGAAATGACCGGCTATGTCTACGGGGACTATCTGGATGTATCCGAAGGGACAGCCACGATTGAATCGGACAGTGAGGAATCGCTGGACTCTGATATGCTGACGCTGCTTCTGTATATGATGATGCTCGGCATGGATACCACAGATGACACAACTTCGGACGGCCTGACCCCGGACGGGAACCTGACGCTGGTGGACGACATTGGCTCCACTACGGAGGCCGGTCAGCAGTTCATCACGCTGCAAAGCAAGGACGGCAATACTTTTTACCTGATTATCGACCGGGACGACGATGGAGACGAAAACGTCTACTTCCTGAACCTTGTGGATGAGGCGGATTTGCTGGCGCTGATGGATGAGGATGAGGCTGCGGAATACACGTCTACGGATGGTGTGACCAATACCGATGAGGATTTTGCTGACACTTCTACCACATCTGATGCAGAGGAAACCGAGGATACGGATGACGCTGATGCAGAAGCCGATGAAAGCACCGACACGGAGGACGAGGAAAAGAGTTCTTCCAGTATGCTTCCGCTGGTGTTCGTGGTGCTGCTCCTGGTCGGTGGCGGCGGCGCATACTTCTTCATGCAGACAAAGAAGAAGCAGAAAACCGAGGAGCGCCCGGACCCGGACGCCGACTACAGGGATGATGACGACGAGTACGTTCTGCCGGAGGATGAGGAACTCGGCGCGGATAGTGAGGACTATGACGACGGCTATACAGATGACGAGCCGGTCTGATTGATAACGGAGATGGGCTACGTCAGGGGCGGCGTTTTGCCGCTCCTGGCACCATCGCCAGCATGGAAAGGAGCATGATTGTTTGAGTAAGTTAGTGATTTGCGAGAAGCCTTCCGTTGGACAGAGCATCGCAAAGGTGCTGGGCGCGACGAAGCGCTGTGACGGCTATCTGGAGGGCGGCGGCTATGTGGTCAGCTGGTGCGTCGGGCATCTGGTAGAGCTGGCACAACCGGAAGCCTATGATGAGAAATACGCAAAATGGCGCAAAGAGGATTTGCCCATCCTGCCGGATCGCTGGCAGTATCGGGTGTCTGGTTCCACAAAGAAGCAGTTTTCCATCCTGAAAGACCTGATGTTTCGGGATGATGTCTCCAGCACTGTAAATGCTTGTGACGCTGGCCGCGAGGGTGAGCTGATTTTTCGTCTGGTCTATCACCAGTGTAAATGCAGTAAGCCCATTGAACGGCTCTGGATTTCCAGTATGGAGGACAGCGCTATTCGGGAGGGCTTCGCTGGTCTGAGGCCGGGAACTGAATATGACAGTCTTTATGAAGCAGCCCTTTGCCGGGAGCGCGCCGACTGGATCGTCGGCATCAACGCGACCCGGCTTTTTTCCTGCCTGTATCGTCAGACTCTGAATGTTGGCCGTGTCATGACCCCGACCCTTGGCATGACCGTTGACCGGGAGGCTGCTATTGCCGCCTTTGTGCCGGAGCCGTTTTATACAGTACGGCTGCTGGCCGATGGATGTGAGGCCGCAAGTGACCGTTTCAAGAAGAAATCCGAAGCGATTGCCCTGCGCGACGCCTGCAAAAAGGAGATGGAAACAAAAGTGAAGGCTGTGGAGCGAAAAGAGAAACAGGAAAAGGCTCCTGCCCTCTATGACCTGACTTCCCTCCAGCGGGATGCCAATAGGCTGCTGGGATTTACAGCACAGCAGACGCTGGACTATACGCAGTCTCTGTATGAAAAGAAGCTCTGTACTTACCCCCGCACAGACAGCCGCTATTTGACGGATGATATGGCCGGGATGCTGCCGAGACTGGTGGAGAAGGTCAGCATTGCATTTGGATTGAACGAAGCTCCACCTGTTCATGCAGCACAGGTGATTGACAGCACAAAGGTTTCTGACCACCACGCCATTATCCCCACAAAGGAATTGCAGCATTGTAATTTTACAGAGTTGCCGAAGGGCGAATTTGCCGTATTGCAACTGATCACCGCCCGTCTGCTCTGTGCAGTTGGGGAACCGTATCGGTATGCGGAGACTACGCTGGAGCTGGAATGTGCCGGTCAGGTGTTCACAGCTAAAGGCAAGACTGTTTTGCAGGAAGGCTGGAAAGCCGTGCAGAAGCACTTTTTTGAGGATAAAAGTAAAGAGGCCGCGGCGCTGCCGGAGCTGGCCGAAGGCACTGTTCTCCCGCTTGCCTCTGTGGATATGAAGGAGGGCAAGACGACCCCTCCGAAGCATTTTACGGAGGATTTGCTGTTGCAGGCCATGGAGACCGCCAGCGCAGACGAGTTCCCGGATGAGGCTGAGCGCAAAGGCATCGGCACCCCGGCCACCCGCGCGGCGACCATTGAAAAGCTCGTACAAAAGGGTTTTCTGGAGCGCAAAGGCAGCGGCAAGGTGAAAAGCCTGATCCCCACGGATAAGGGAAAAGCCCTAATTACGGTGACGCCGGAACAAATTCAGTCCCCGTCCATGACAGCGGATTGGGAGGAAAAGCTGATGCAGATCGAAAAGGGCCTTTACCCGGCAGAAGAATTTATGCAGGAGATCTCCGGCATGATGGAAACCATGGTGAACACCTACGAAGTTGTGAAAGGAGCAGATACGCTGATGTCGAATGTGAAAGTGATCGGGAACTGCCCCCACTGCGGGGCCGAGGTTGTGGAGCGTGAAAAGGGCTGGTTCTGTGCCAACAGGGAGTGCCGCTTTGTTCTCTGGAAGGACAATGCCTATTTCCAGAAGATCGGCAAGCACATGACAGCGCAGATCGCGAAAAAGCTGGTGCGCGATGGCCGCGTCCGGTTAAAGGACTGCAAGAGCCAGAGAACCGGCAAGACCTATAATGCCTCACTGCTTCTCTCCACTGAGGCAGACGGGCGGGCAAAATTTACAATGGAGTTTGATAAGGGAGGCAAGACGAAATGAGCGATACCAGACAGGAGGCCGTTTTTCTGATTGGGGAGACGGACTTTCTTCATATGAAAGAGACGGCAACGGGCTATGCCTACACCGCTTTTCTTTCCGACAATCCGGTACAGTCCTTTGGCGGGGAAATTTCTGCGGAGGATGTGCAGCGCAGCCCCATCCGCAGCCCAATGACTGCGGCGCGGGTGCTGGCAATGGAGGAGGCCGGGATGGGTGGACAGCCAGCGGCGCGGGTTTCTATCAATTCCCTGGAGAAGTTCAGGGCTTCCGGCGTTCGCCGCCGCAGAATGATGGAGCCGGAGACGCTGCCCAACGATGATGTCCGTTTCATCACCGTCGATTATCAGGAGCGCTTTCGTGTTCCCAATGGCGGCACGGTGGAGATGATCTATCCTGACCGCCGTTTCTCCGCAAAGTGCGAATACATCGACGACTATCATTTGTACCTCAACGGGGAGTGCCTGCATATCTGCCAGCTTGCGGAAATGCTGGAGCGCGGCGGCGGAACCTGCCGCCCGGAGCCGGAAATCGACCCCATGAGGGAAAGCGCCGGATGGCGGCTGGGAAGCAGCCACTATCTCACGCTCCAGTCCTGCGAAGATGGCTGGGATTATACCCTGTATGATAAGAACTTCCGTGAGGTGGACGGCGGACAGCTGGATAACCCGGAGATGTCCATGCTGGAAGCCCGTGAAACCATCCTGGAGGATGCAGGCAAAGGACGGCGCAGCCGCACCGCTGTTGGCTATGACTTCATCGCGGAAAAGGCCGAGGTGGTGGCGGAAAGCGATCTCGCCGGTAAGCGGGAATCGGTTCTTGACCAACTCTCTGCCTTAAAAGACAGCCTGCCAAAAGCTGAAAAGACTCAGCACAGGGTTGCGGAGGCCAGTTTATGAGCCGCCGGGGACTCTCCCTTGCGGAGCAGGAAACGGTGATTTTATGGGACAACGAGCTGGACACCGCCAGTATCTACACCCACGACGCCCGGATGATCGGAAAGCTGAAGGAACTGGCAAAGAAATATCCGAACCAGTTTCAGATGGAGCGGCGTGGCCCCGGACGGGCTGTCACCTACCAGATACCGAAAAAATGTGTTTCCATCCGTCCCCCATACAGTGAGGAGCGCCGGAAACAGCAGATTCAGGACGCCGCTTTAAACGGCAATCCTTTTGAGCAGGAGGTTCACGATGAAGATCGAAGCATGGGATGAAGTGTATGGCGCAAAAAGCCAGGAAAAGCTCCAGACCTTTCTGGAAAGTACCACCGACAGCTACGCCATTTTGCAGCTAAAGCTGGTGGATGAGACGGCACAGGATCGCTTTATGAATTACTCCTGGCTGGAGAAGCACGGACGGGAGCCGGAAATCGACCACTATGAAGTGACCTATGTGGGTGAGCTGCCCGCCCCTTCCAGTCAGGATGTCCTGCTGGAAGGGCTTTATGAGCAGTTTAATCTGGCAAGGCCGGAGGACTTCCGCGGTCACAGCCTCTCCGTCAGTGACATCGTGGCGCTGCGCCAGAATGGTGTGGTAAGCTCTCACTATGTAGACAGCATTGGTTTTCGGGAGGTTCCGGGCTTTATCCGACCGGAAAGCTATCTGAAAAATGCGGAGATGGCCATGGAGGACGACTACGACATGGTTGGCGATGGCATTATCAACAATGGTCGCCGGGATGAACGCGATGAGCGTCCTTCTGTGCTGGAGCAGCTGAAAGAGCTGCGGGAAAGCCGGGTGCCGGAACTGCCGAAGCGGTCTGCAAAAGATATTTCCGACAGGGAGTTATGAGCGATGGACTTTACCCAGGATGAACGGTTTCTGATGATGCTTTACAGCCCCGGCACAAAGTCGGGGCTTGTAACAGCGCTTCGCAAGATGCGATGTTGTCTTACCCCCGATGAGGGGGAACTTTTGGAGCTTACGGACCGTGTGCTGGAAAAGCTGGACGGGATGTCCGATGAGGCATTTGACCGGCTTGACCTGTACCGGGAGCTATGAGAAATGGAGGTAAACCTTGCCGAGCAAGTTACAGATTTATTCTCAGATGGCGCGGGACGCTGCCGGCACTGTAAATGCCAGCGTTGGCCAGTGGACAGGGTTCTTGACCACCGCCGCCCGTCTGTACAAATATCCTTATGAGGATCAGCTGATGATCTTCACCCAGAGGCCGGATGCAACAGCGTGTGCAGAATATGACCTTTGGAATGAGCGGATGAACCGCTATGTAAAGCGCGGTGCCAGGGGAATCGCCCTCATTGACAGCAGCGGCGACTATCCCAGACTGCGCTATGTTTTCGATGTGTCGGATACCGGCACAAGGAGAAACTCCCGTCCGGTCTACCTGTGGAAGATGCAGGACGATTATGAAACGCCGGTGCAGTCTGCGCTGGCAAAAGCGTTTGGCGTATCGGAGACGCTGCCGCTGGAAAGCCAGTTGGAGCAGATCGCAAACAGCCTGGCAGTGGACTATTGGCAGGAGCATGGCCAACAGTTCCTCGACATCGTTGCGGATAGCTATCTGGAGAGTTATGATGAATACAACATCGAAGTGGCCTTCCGGAAAGCCGTCGCTGTCAGCGTGACCTATCAGTTATACGTCCGGTGCCTGGACGACCCGGCCAGCTACTTTGAGCATGAGGACTTTCTTCCCATCTTTGATTTCAATACCCGGCAGACCATGAACTATCTGGGTGCTGCCGTCAATGGGGTATCCGGCCAGGTATTCCGGGAGATTGAAGTCGCTATCCGAACCCATGAGCGCAGCCGACAGGCGGCAGAAAGGAGCCAAAACCATGATGAACGAACTGACTTACACCCAGAGCGGAGATTACCTGATCCCGAACCTCGTACTGACCGAACAGGAGCGCAAGCCCATGGGCAAGTACGGGAGGATGCGCAGGAGCTTCCTTCAGGAACACAATCCGATGCTGTACAGCGACCTGGTGCTGACCGAGCAACTGTTCCCCCATCTGTGGGAGATTCAGGAGACAGCCACCCGGAGAATGGAACAGCTGATGGACGAGCTGCTTTTGAAGTATCCGGCCCCGGACAAAATGACACAGCAGATGGCCTGGGTCGGCCACATGAACAGCCTGAAAGCGATGGCCGAGGAGACAGTGCTGACGGAGCTGGTGTACAGCTAAACCCCTTCGGGGATACGATTCCCAGAGAATTTGAGCAGTTATCCTTCATCTTCCCTACAGAAGCAGAACAGATCGAAGCAATCGACCACGCGGCGGAGAGCGAAATGCCCTCCGCTTTTTCTCTGCCCAAAAATGACATTGACCAGGTGCTTCGGCTGGGCGGGAGTGATGACGCAAGCCGCATGAGGGTCGCGGCACAGTTTATGATGGGGAAATCCACGGAGGAGATCGCGGCATTTCTTAAACAGGAGTATCGCGGCGGCATGGGACTGAATACAGACAGCGGAAAGGTGTCCACATGGTTCGATGAACGGGGCGTATGGCTTGCCCGCGGCGACCACGCGCGCGATGCTGCGCCGGGGATGTTTATTCCCTGGATGGATGTCACTGACCGTATCGGGGAGCTGATGGATGCCGGGCAGTTTGCCACCAACGTGGAGCTGACCGAAACGCAGAACCATTATCGTTCTGCCCTGGCGCAATCCATCTGGTATCTGCGGCATGATTTCTCCGAGATGACGGAAGGTGTGCCGCTGCTTTCTTCCCTGGATGAGTATCGGGGTGGCGGCTTTCCAGACGAAACGGCGCGTCTTGCAAAGGCGCTCTCTGACCCGCAGACTCTCGCCTCTATTACAAGGGATATGGAGTTTTTCGCTCAGGTTTACGCCCAGCAGCGCGGCGTCCTCCGCTTCCATTACCACGATGTCCCGATGCTGGTGGAGGGACTGCACAATCTGGAAATGCCCTGGAGGGAATACAGCACCGATATGTATGCGGTGCCGAAAACCGAGCAGTTTATCACTGAGGATGAAGTGGATGAAGCTCTTTCTCATGGTAGTTCCGTGTCCGGCGGCAAAGGAAGGATTTACAGATACTTTTCCGATGAACACAGCACCAAAGAACGGGCAGATTTTCTCCGTGAGGAATATGGCATCGGCGGTCACAGCGGTGCGCTTTCCAATAAGTCGCACAGCTTTGAAGATCACGACGGAAAAGGTATCCGGCTGAGTAAGACGGACTGTGCGGAGGTCACACTGTCCTGGAATGCTGTTGTAAAACGGATTGATACGCTGGTAAAGACAGGCCGCTACCTGACAGATAAGGAAAAGGCACAACTGGAACAGGCGCAGACAACTCCTGCAGAACCGGAACCGGCGGTGCAGGAGGCGGCAAGCCCCGTTGAAGAAGCTGCGTCTCCCACAGTGGGCGATCTTTATACGCATTATCTGCCCATTGTGCGCGATGCTGTCCTTGCAGACACAGCCTATCAGAACGCCTGCCGGAACTCTGACCGGAAAAATGCCATGACGGAGGGCAATGCTGCCATCAATCGGGCGGTCATTTCTTTGTATGACACGCAGCTTTACGGTCTTTTTTACGATAATACCGCTTTCCACAACCGGCTGACACAGGCGGTGCTGGAAGAAACCTATGCCCAGCTCTCGCCCCATGAGGAAGAACGGACGGAGCCAGAAGATGATGATGATTTTGCAGACATTGATCCGGAATGGGTACGGGCGCGGCTTGCTGAACACGGTATCGTGAACGGCGAAGTGGTTGACCCGGACAAGCTGGCGCAAAGCCCCTTTATTCAGATGGTGGAGGCCGATGTAGCGCGCATAGCTGCGGAGGAAGATGCTGCGGAAGCCGCACAGGATGAACCGGCTGCGGAAGCTGCTGGCGATACCCTTGCCCCGGAAGACCGCTTCCATGTGGTAGATGTGGACTGGTATTCGGGCAGACCGGCGTATTCCATTTGGGACGACCAGACCGGCGACTACTATGTAGATCGCGACGGCGTGACCATCGACTTTGTGAGCCGTTGGGACGCGGAGGAATACCGGGATGATCTGGTTGATACACTCCGGCGGGAAGCAGAACCTACCCTTGCAGAACAGGCTGAACAGTTTGACGCTGAACGGGATGCCTACCGGGAACAGGTGCTGTCCGGCCTGACCCCAGACCAGCAGCGTATTGTGGCAGCGATGGAGACTGCCGGTTTCCCGTTCCGTCCCACAGAAGCCAACCCCATCTACTTCGGGGATTTGGACGACTACCCCATTACTTTTGACAGTTGGGAGGCCGCATATGACTTTATCGACAGCGCGGAGCTGAAAGACTTCCCCGGCCTGCGGGAACAGGTGCAGGCTGTGCTTCACCCGGAGCCGGAGTTTCCCTTCCATGTCGGTGATACTGTCTATCTGGAGGATGGCAAGCCTTTTGTGATTGAGAGCATTGGTACATTTGATGTCCAGCTCCGTGACCCGGCGCTGCGCTATCCGGTGTTCCGTGCGGAAAGCCGTGAGAATTTCCTGCGGCTGATGGAGCGTTATCCGCAAAATCAGCAGGAAGGACAAAGCATTGAACAGCCCTCAGTGACCGATGCCCCAACCGTGACAGAGGAAACCGTCGGCTTCTATCCCGGTGAGCAGAACGGTCTTCCCTTTGATGTGGAGATCAGGATGCTGCACTTCGATGAACCAGAACGCAAGGCACCAGCAGCGGAGGTATCGGATGTAACGCCGGAAAACCCGGAGGCGGCTGTTTTTGAGGACATTTACGGTACAGAACCTGGGCAAATGCCGGGTGATGTGCCACCCTCTGATAGCCAGACGGATATTTTATCGTCCACCCCGGAATCAGCACTCGAAAGCGTTACAGAGCAGTCCATTCCTGCCTCTAACTTCCGTATCACGGACGACCACCTGGGCGAAGGCGGGCCGAAACAGAAGTATGCGATGAACGTGGCCGCGATACGCACCTTGCAGACGCTGGAGGCCGAACACCGGAACGCGACACCGGAGGAACAGCAGATTTTGTCGAGATATGTCGGCTGGGGCAGCCTGGCCGATGCCTTTGACAGCCAGAAGGATTCCTGGGCGAATGAGTACCGGGAACTGAAAGGCTTACTCTCCGAGGACGAGTACGCCGCCGCGCGCGCGTCCACTCTGAACGCCCATTACACCAGTCCTGTGGTCATTCGTGCAATTTACGAGGCCGTTGGTCAGATGGGCTTTACCACCGGCAATATCTTAGAGCCGTCCATGGGTGTGGGCAACTTCTTCGGACTTCTGCCTGACAGCATGGCAGGCAGCAAACTTTACGGTGTGGAACTGGATTCCATCACCGGGCGCATCGCGCAGAAGCTCTATCCCAATGCCGATATTAAAGTCGCCGGTTTCGAGAGTACCGACCGGCGCGATTTTTACGACCTGGCTGTTGGCAACGTCCCGTTTGGCGATTATAAAGTTAATGACAAGCCATACAATAAGCTGGGTTTCTCTATTCACAACTACTTTTTCGCCAAAGCCTTGGATCAGGTGCGTCCCGGCGGCGTGGTGGCCTTTGTCACCAGCCGGTATACAATGGACGCGAAATCCCCGGAGGTACGCAAATACCTGGCACAACGGGCGGAGCTGCTGGGGGCTATCCGGCTCCCGAACAACGCCTTTCGTGCCAATGCCGGTACAGATGTGGTGTCAGATATTATCTTCCTGCAAAAGCGGGAGCATCCCATTGACATTGAACCGGAGTGGGTACACCTGGGGCAAACGCCGGACGGCCTGACCCTAAACAGCTATTTCATCGACCACCCGGAGATGGTGCTGGGCGAGCTGACTACCGAAAGTACCCAATATGGCCGGGAGGAATGCACCGTTATCCCCATCCCCGGCGCTGACCTTGGGGAACAACTGCATGAAGCTGTGACACACATCCAGGGCAGCTACCAGGCAATCGCGCTGGAAGCGGAGGAAGTGGACGTTGCGGACGGACCGCAGCCTATCCCTGCCGACCCCAACGTGAAAAACTTCTCTTATACTGTTGTAGACGGCGAGGTGTACTTCCGGGAAAACTCGGTCATGAAGCCTGTCGAGCTGAATGACACCGCCAAAGGCCGGGTGAAAGGTCTGGTGGAGCTTCGCCAGATCGTAAATGACCTGATCGAATATCAGCTGGAGGACTATTCCGAGGCAGATATTGCGGCAAAACAGCAGGAACTGAACACTGCCTATGACAGCTTCACCGAGAGGTATGGCCTTATCAACTCCCGCGGCAACTCCCTGGCGTTCAGCGAAGACTCGTCCTACTATCTGCTCTGTTCTTTGGAGAATATCGACGAGGACGGGCAGCTCATCGGTAAGGCGGATATGTTCACGAAGCGCACCATTCGCCCGGAGCGGAAAGTAACCAGCGTTGACACGCCCAGCGAGGCGCTGGCGATCTCTATCGGAGAAAAAGGCGCGGTAGATTTGCCCTTTATGGCAGAGCTGCTCGGCACCCCCGGAGAATATGATGCTATTATAAGCAGCCTTCATGGGGTGATTTTCAAAGACCCCATGGGGCCGGATGCGCCGGAAGAAGGCTGGCAGACTGCGGATGAATACCTCTCCGGCAATGTGAGGGATAAGCTCCGCATTGCGACCATGGCCGCGGATCGCGATCAAGCGTTTGCGGTCAACGTGGAAGCGCTGACCAAAGCGCAGCCCAAAGATTTGGATGCTTCGGAGATTGATGTGCGCCTGGGCGCGACGTGGATTGACCCGAAGTATTTCCAGCAGTTCATGCACGAGACGTTCCAGACGCCCTTCTATATGCGCCGCACGATTGAGGTAAAATACTCCACCCACACGGCAGAATGGCGGATCACTGGTAAGACACAGCCCCGCTATGACGATGTGGCGGCAAATATGACCTTCGGCACGAGCCGCGCCAATGCCTACCGGATACTGGAGGACACCTTAAATCTGAAGGATGTCCGTATCTATGACACCGTTGAGGATGCAGACGGAAAGCAAAAACGTGTGCTGAATAAGAAGGAAACGACCCTCGCCCAGCAGAAACAGCAGGCGATCAAGGACGCCTTTCAGGATTGGGTGTGGAAAGACCCGAAGCGCCGGGAGGCGCTCTGCCAGAAGTACAATGAGCTGTTCAACAGCACCCGTCCCCGTGAGTTCGACGGCTCCCACATTCATTTCGTGGGGATGAACCCTGAGATTATGCTACGGGAACACCAGAGAAACGCCATTGCACACGTCCTTTACGGCGGCAACACCCTTTTGGCGCACGAAGTGGGGGCAGGCAAGACGTTCGAGATGGCTGCGGCGGCTATGGAGAGCAAGCGCCTGGGCCTGTGTCAGAAGTCCATGTTCGTGGTTCCCAACCACCTGACGCTGCAATGGGCGAATGAGTTTTTACGGCTCTATCCCAGCGCAAAGCTGCTGGTGACGACCAAAAAGGACTTTGAAACCTCCCGGCGTAAGAAGTTTTGCGCCAGGATTGCTACCGGCGACTATGATGCGGTCATCATTGGCCACAGCCAGTTCGAGAAAATCCCCATCTCCGCAGAGCGTCAGGAGCGACAGCTGAGGGAGCAAATCGAGGACATCGAGGACGCGATTGCGGAGCTGAAATACAGCCGCGGCGAGAGCTTCACCATCAAGCAGATGGAGAAAACCCGGAAATCCTTGCAGGCCAGGCTGAACAAACTGACATCTACAGAGCGGAAGGATGATGTAATTACCTTTGAGCAGCTGGGCGTAGATCGGCTCTTTGTAGACGAGAGCCAAGCGTACAAAAACCTTTTCTTGTATACGAAAATGCGGAACGTGGCCGGTTTATCTACCTCCGAGGCACAACGCAGTTCAGATATGTTTATGAAATGTCGCTACATGGACGAGATTACCGGCGGGCGCGGCGTCGTTTTTGCGAGCGGCACACCGGTCAGTAACTCCATGACAGAGCTTTACACCGTCATGCGTTACCTCCAGTACAGCACCCTCCAGCAAAAGGGTCTGACCCACTTCGACAGCTGGGCGTCAACCTTTGGGGAAACAACCACAGCCATCGAGCTTAGTCCCGAAGGGACAGGCTACCGGGCGCGGACGAGATTTGCCCGCTTCTTCAACCTGCCGGAACTGATGACCATGTTCAAAGAGGTGGCCGATATTAAAACCAGCGACCAGCTTGATCTGCCGGTGCCGGAGGCCGACTTCCAGACGATTGTGGTGCAACCCTCAGAAATTCAAAAGGAAATGGTGGCGTCGCTGTCCGAACGGGCGGCGAAGGTTCACGCTGGCGCAGTAGATGCCTCCGTTGACAATATGCTCTGCATCACATCAGACGGCAGGAAGATCGGTCTTGACCAGAGGCTGATGAATCCGTTGCTCCCCGACGATCCCGGCAGTAAGCTCAACGCCTGTGTAAATAACGTCTTCCAGATATGGCAGGATGGCACCGGCGACCGGACAACACAGCTTCTGTTCTGTGATATGTCTACGCCAAAGGGCGATGGCACGTTCAATGTCTATGACGATATTCGCGGCAAACTGGAGGCGATGGGTGTCCCCCATGAGGAGATTGCCTTTATCCATGATGCCGACACGGAGGTGAAGAAAAAAGACTTGTTTGCCAAAGTCCGCTCCGGCCAGGTGCGGATTCTCCTTGGCAGTACGCAGAAAATGGGCGCTGGCACCAACGTTCAGGACAGGCTAATCGCTGCGCACCATCTGGATGTAGGCTGGCGTCCTGCCGATATGACCCAGAGAAACGGGCGTATTATCCGGCAAGGCAACAGAAACAAGCGCGTACAGATTTTCCAGTACGTTACCGAAGGCACCTTCGATGCCTATTTGTATCAGACACTAGAGAACAAGCAGCGCTTCATCTCACAGATCATGACCAGCAAAAGTCCGGTGAGAAGCTGTGACGATGTGGATGAGCAGGCCCTGTCCTACGCGGAGATCAAGGCGCTGTGCGCTGGTAATCCGCTGATCCGGGAAAAGATGGACCTGGATGTGGAGGTGGCACGGCTGAAAGTATTGAAGTCCGACCACCAGAGCCAACAGTACCGGCTGGAAGATCGCCTGTTAAAGCACTTCCCGCAGGAGATTGAACGGACAAAGGGCAATATCCGCGGATTTGAAGAGGACATCCAGACCGTTGCAGCGCATCCGCTGCCGGAGGATAAGGAACAATTTGTCGGGCTGGAGCTTCGGGGACAACAGTTTTCGGATAAACTCAAAGCTGGCGAGGCGCTTCTTGCCGCCTGCAAAGCCTATCACGGGACGGAGCCGATGCACCTGGGGAGCTATCGCGGCTTCCAGATGGAACTCACCTATGATACCTTCCGGCAGGAATTTGACCTGACCCTGAAAGGTGCCATGAGCCACCGGCTTTCCCTCGGCACTGACGCCAGAGGCAACCTGATCCGTATGGATAACGCCCTGGCGGGTATCCCAGCGCGATTGGAGAAAGCGCAGGAACAACTGACCAATCTGGAAAACCAGATGGAAGCTGCACAGCAGGAGCTTGGGAAACCATTCCCCCAGGAAGCCGAGCTGCGGGAAAAATCCGCACGGCTGGCGGAACTGGACGCTGCCCTGAATATGGACGACAGTCCTGCACCTGTCCGTGAGGATGGAGATCGCGATGCGGAATCCGGCACGGAAAGCCGCCCCTCTGTACTGGCCGACCTGCGCAGCAAGGCGGCGACGCTGCCGCCCCGGAAGCCCGGTGAACAGCAGCACTCCGAGGAGGTATTGTGATGGATACTGAACAGAAAGATAAAGTGATCATGCTCCGCGTCTCCCAGGCGGAGCGTGACCGCATACAGGAGAAAATGGCCGAGATCGGCGTGGAGAATATGAGCGCCTATATCCGTAAGATGGCGCTGGACGGCATCTGTGTCAATATGGATTTGACCGATGTGACCCAGATGGTGCAGTTGTTGCGTTATGCCTCGAATAACCTCAATCAGTATACAAAGAAGGCTCATGAAACCGGGAGTATCTATTCGGAGGATATAGAGGATTTGCAGCGCCGTCTGGATGATTTGTGGGTAAGCTGTAAAGAGATACTCACAAGGCTTGCCACTGTCCAGTGACAGCGCAAATGTCCGGGTTTTGTACCGGAGATTTTATAAAAAACGGCATGGCGGAGCAAACCGCTGTGCCGTAAACATAGACCGGCGACATCATTGCCAGTCTGATACCCTGCCTTTATAATGAAGGCATAAGAAAAGAAAGGATGGTTGACCGCCATGTTGATGACACTCATAAAGCTCCCGTTGAAGCTCCTGACCCTTCCGCTGATCCTCATCTGCGCTGTTGCATCAGTGCTGTTGAAGGTCGTGGACAATCTTTCCTCCTACATCATCGGCTTTTTTATCCTGGTGATTATCCTCTGCGGCGTGGTCGCTGCTGTAAACCAGTGGTGGACTTCCGTTGTGGTGATGGTTGTCCTGGCGGCATTGTGTGTGGCCGTTACGTTCGTCGCCGCTGTATTGGAGACATTGCTGGATACCATGACCGACGCGCTGGTCGGGTTCCTGCACTCATGAGAGTAAAGTACACGATTTTATTATGGGCTGTCCTCACCGGGCAGCTCTTTCTTTTTTTGAAGGGATGGTGATTATATGGCGGCGACGCGGCTGATCGCGATGCACCTGAATAAAGGGAAAACGCTGGCGCAATGCCTGCGTGACCGGACGGACTACGCGCAGAACCCGGAAAAAACGGCAAAAGGAAGTCTGGTCACGGCGTATGCCTGTGACCCCATGACCGTGGATGAAGAATTTCTGCTTGCCAAACGGCAGTACCAGCACATCACCGGGCGACAGCAGAAAAGCAATGTCATCGCGTATCAGATACGCCAATCCTTCAAGCCGGGGGAAATCACGCCGGAGGAAGCAAACAAGGTCGGCTATGAGCTGGCCATGCGGTTTACCAAAGGGAAACACGCTTTCATCGTGGCTACCCATGTAGACCGGGCGCATATCCATAATCATATCATTTTCAACTCCACCACCATCGACTGCAAGCGAAAATTCAAGGACTTCCACCTGTCCGGTCTGGCCGTACAGAAATGCAGTGATATTATCTGTGTTGAACATGGGCTATCTATTATAGAGAAAAGGCCTTATCGGGAGCGAGTGAAACGCACCGAGTATCCAAAGAAAGAAACCTTCCGGGATACCATCTGTGCGGACATTGATGCTGTCATGAAGCAAAAGCCGAAGGATTTCGAGGAATTTCTACAGCTTCTTGCTCAAAAGGGTTATGAGGTGAAGCGAGGAAAGAACACCGCGCTCCGGGGCAAAGGCCAGAAGCGGTTTATCCGGTTCTGCTCCCTGGGAGAAGGCTACACCGAGGAGGAAATCCGTGCGGTGCTTCTGGGTGAAAAAGCCCATCGCTCCAAATTCAAAAGCAGCCAGGTTCATGGAAAACCGAAGTTCAATCTACTGGTGGATATTGATGAGAAGATGCAGACCAAAGGCATCGGCTACCAGCGCTGGGCGACAGTCTATAATCTGAAACAGATGGCACAGACCATGATTTTCATCCGGGAACATGGCATTGAAAGTCTGGATGATCTGCAACAGAAAACCGATGCCGCTTCCGCCCAGTTTGATGAACTCAGCGACCGGCTGAAAGCATCCGAAAAGCGGCTGGTAGAGATCGCCGCGCTCAAGACCCACATCATCAACTATTCTAAGACCAGGGACACCTATGTAGAGTATCGAAAGTCCGGATACAGCAAGAAGTTCTTTGAGGCGAACCGGACTGAAATCACACTGCACAAGGAGGCAAAAAACGCCTTTGACCAGCTGGGCGTGAAAAAGCTGCCGAAGGTCAAAGACCTGAGTGCGGAATATGCCCAGGTGCTGGCGGAGAAAAAAGCGACTTACGCGGAATATCGCGCTGCCCGGTCTGAGATGCAGGAATATCAGAAGGCACGGCACAATGTGGAGGTATTCTTCGAGATGCAACAGGAACAGGAAGAACAGAATAGACAGCAAGATCAGAAAAAGAAGCCTATCAGATAATTTTAACCCGGCAGGTTGTCACAAGCACTGTGATAGCCTGTCGGTACTTTTTTTGTTTTTGGGTGAGAAGTTATGCCTCTGTCGCCTCTGTCATTCTTTTTTCCATAGTATCCCGCTTCGCAAAGAACCAGCCATAATCGAACATCTTGCGGCTCATAATACTCTCAATCTCGCATAGACGGTTTACAAGCTGCTCCAATTCTTCATCGTCGTCAGAGCGAAGCCGTGTAAACAAGTGCAGCTTCATATTGTAAACCTCATCATACAGTCGTTCACACCTTTTCCCTTCGGCGTATTCGTTTGCAACGTACTGACTTATTGGAACGGGTTCTTCATCGAGGTCAACGAAGCCGTTCATCAGGTCATAAACCTGATCCCGAAAATCTGGGTTTGCTCCCATTGGTGAAATGCAGCTTATCTTTTCCATGGTAGTCCTTTCCTGCTGGCGTACAGCAATTATTCTGATGTAGTAACACAAAATGGAGGAGAGCGAACAGTTCATCAGTTTTAACTGTCGAACCATCTTTCGACACTTCGACATTATCCTACCATTTTAGGCGTTACTGCTCAAGACAAATCGTTCGACGCTTTTCGAGGCAATTCGAGTATATTCGACAATCTATGAGGTGATTCGACAACAAACGACAAAAATATTCAGTGCTTCAAGCCTGAAAAACGTCGTAATTTCAAGACATTTCCTTTCATATATCGTGTGGCTGTGCTATATTTATTAGCGGTCGCTGGCGGAATCGTCTTAGCGACCAAATTCCTATTACGAAAGAGAGAAAGCTATGAAAGAAAATGATTTGAACGGCTACAAAGTCAAGTACGAAACGAAGGAGAAAATGTTCTCCGCACTCTACGCTTTTTTATTGCGGGAAGACCTCACGAACCCCGAAGTCACCTTTTTCACCAGCAGCAAGGCCACAGGGGAAGCGGCATCGCTGTCTTTTTCCAGAAATGGTGAATATGGCGGAGGTACCCTGCCGGATGTTCGCAAGTGGAAAGAATTAATCTCGATGCCCAACCTTTATGGGGTACTGGCGGTCGCTGCCACAGATAAATCCGATCTTCGCCGGGTGGCTGTTTTCTATTCGCCAAGTAATGACCTCGGCTTTTCCCTGATTGTCACATTCCCAAATGCACTAAAGGGGTTAAACGTAGCTGAAATGCGCATTTTAGATTCCCTTGGGGCTTGTTCTTAAAAGAGGGAGTGCCACGCTTTAGGCTGGTTTTGTGAAGAGGTGTACTATGCAATTCATATCATGGAATGTCAACGGGCTTCGTGCCACATGGAATCATGGCCTCTCGACATTCCTTCGCAAATATGACGCAGACATATATGCGTTCCAGGAGACAAAGGTAAATGAGCCATACCTTCTGGCGGAACTTGGCGGGTACGAAGCCTACTGGAGTTTTTGTGACGGAAGAAAAGGATATTCCGGCACCCTTATACTCACAAAATACACGCCGGTGACTGTTGATCGGGGAATTGGCAATCCATACTTTGATACGGAAGGCCGTATTATAACTCTGGAATACAAGTCGTTTTATTTCGTCAACTGCTACTTCCCCAATTCGCAACGGTCTGGGAAGCGCAGAGATTACCGCGCTGACTGGGATGAAGCATTGCAGGAATATTTGACAAGGCTGGATCGAAAAAAGCCCGTTGTTGTATGTGGGGACTTCAATGTCCCGATAGCTGATGAGGATATTTACAGTGAAAGCAACTGGCAGGAATGGAATGCCGAAGGTTTTAGTTCCGAAGAACGGGATAATCTTATAGCGTTGATAAACAGCGGTTTTGTTGACTGCTACCGGCAGATTCATCCTGATGAAAAAGGAAAGTTCTCCTGGTGGTCAAATCGCCTCCACAAACGTGAGGAAAACCGTGGGTGGCGTCTTGATTATTTTCTTGCATCGGAATCACTTGCTGGCAATATCCATGAATCGACAATGCTGACCGATGTTTACGGTTCAGACCATTGCCCGATCATGCTCGATATTGATTTATCGGCAGGCGAAAAGGCACCCGTTCAGGAAAATCCCAGACCGGTAAAGTACAAATATAATGATCTCATTGACATGGAGACGCGACGTATTCCTTTCAGAAATACGAAATTTACTGATTTGGCGGGACTGTGGGAAAGCATAGACTGGAATGCAGCGGAGGAACATCTCCAGACAATGCAGATGGCACTCGCAAAATCCGCATATACTCACAGCCCTGACCTGATAGAAAAGTGGCAGAAGAAAATCGTATTCTCCATTGATGCAAAGCTCCTTGCTGTTCGTCATGTATGCAGCACGGCGGCTGGTTCCGGTGTTGACCGTATAAAATGGATGACTTCTGAGGAGAAGATGACGGCTGCACTATCGCTTACATCAAAGGGCTACCGTGCGCTTCCTTCGCGTCTGCTCCTCATTAAGAGCAAGCAAGGCAAACAGCGCCGCGTCCATGTTGAAACCTATTATGATCGTGCCATGCAGACACTGTATGCGTATGCTCTTGATCCGATTGCTGAGTCGTGGGGAGACAGGAAGTCTTTCGCTTATCGGAAGGGGCGCTCCCAATACGACATGAATGAATATATCATCTCTGCATTTTCCGGTGAGGGCGCACCAGAATGGGCTTTTATTGCTGATGTCCGAAAGTGCTATGAAAACATCAGCCACGATTGGATACTGAAGCACATCCCCATGGCGGAGAATGTACTGAGGGAATTTCTCGGCGCGGGATATGTCTTTGCGGGAGAACTGTTCCCGATGGATGTGGGAATCGGCATTGGCTGCTCCATTTCCCCCATCATCGCAAATATGGTATTGGACGGTCTGCAAGAATATATTTTCAGCCGGTTGTACCCCAATGGCGATATTGATTATGCCAACGGCAATCTGCTCCGCTATGCTGATGATATTATCATCGCTGTGCGAAGTGAAGAAACTGCGAATGTTATAAAGCGAGTGATTCGCGATTTTTTAGGTGAACGTGGTCTGGAACTGTCTACAGAGAAAAGCCGTGTTATCAATATCAAAGATGGTTTTACTTTCATGTCGAGGACATATGAAAAGCGCGGGGATCAACTATATGCGCGGCCATCGGACTCTGCGGTTGAACGCTTCATGACATCCATGAAGGAAACCATAGAGGGTTATACTGGTTCTCAGAAATCGTTGATAGCGAAAATTAACAAAAAGATTGATGGCTGGGTGACGTATCATAAAGTATCCGAGGCTTCCGCTGCCTTTCGTCAGATGGATGTCTACATATCGGCATTACTGCTCCAGCTTTGTGAGCAGAAACATCCGAAGTGGACGCGGGAAAAGATATTGGAAAAATATTGGTATGTGGATTATGAGGGACGGCATTGCTATGCCCTTACAGACAAAAAGGAAGTCAGAGTGAAATTTATGTCAGACTCTCTTTTCTATCCATACAATCCCGTCAAAACAAATCTCAATCCATATATCGAATTTGACTATCTGGAGAGCAGGACTGCGGAAAGGCAAATACTCAGTGTCACAGGCGTATACCGCTCTATCTGGAACAGGCAAAATGGAAAGTGCTATTACTGCGGCAGGAGTATCCTGCGCGATGAGGAAAAAACGCTCGTGGACGTTGACGAAAGCCAGCCGAGCAGAGTGAAGCGAAAAGCCTATGTCCACAAAAGATGTATGAATTCCTCGTTCGATTATGTCGATACAGAAAGCCTACCGTCTTCCCTCGATGAAGTTATGGATTTGCTTTTACAACTGGAGGAAGAACGTAAACCGATTGGTCAGAAGTATTATGCTCTCTCTGAATTTTTCCGCACCTGTGATAAAAATTCTGTCACGCTCACCTTTTCGCAGATTGAGGAAATCATGGGGGTTCCGCTCGGAGCCACCGCGCTGCGAAAAGAGTATTGGTATCGGACGGGCTTTATGAACATCAGTCAATGTTGGTTGGACAATGGATACGAGATAAAAAATCTGCACCTGGATGGCCGGAAAAGAGTTGTCTTTCATATCACTTCCGATAACAAAAACACATCCGCTGTTGTTATCCCGGAGGTTCTGAAATATCAGCGCATCCCGAACGAGGCGAAATATGAACTGGAGAATTACTTCCAGTACATCTTGAAAAAGTATGGTCTGTGATACGAGGGAGACGAACACGAAATCCGGACGGCATTTACGGAAGCGACAATAGGCGACAGAATACGACAGAAGCAGACAGTGACACTACTCGTTAAACCCGCTAAAATATAATCGACATCTTCGTGGAAAGGCGGTGGGTTTACAACATGAGAAGAAACGATGACCGAGACGGAAAACTCGCAGGGCAACGTATCAGGGCAGCAAGAAAGGCAACCGGTCTGTCGCAGGAGAAACTGGGGAAGAAAATTGGACTTTCAAAAGGCGTCATCAGCATATTCGAGCGGGATGCCAGGCACGGTAATGCTTTCAAATTCGCCAGGCTTTGCTATGCGCTGAACCTCGACGTTGTGAAAGTATTTAACCCGGAGGAAGAAGACTATCGTTGGTTTGTTGAAAGCGTTGCTGACAGCGAGGTTTCTTGATTTGCTGTATTGTGTTATCAGCGTTCCGCAGGAATGCGTAGCCACCACGCCAGTGGTGTTCTTCAAAAAAGGGGATTGGGGATATGCCCCAACAAGCAAAAAACCGTCAGGCCGCCGGAGGGCGGAATGGCGGCTTTTTGGCCTTTGTATAGACAAAGGCCCTGCTTGCGACTTAGCTTCTCAGAATGAAAAAAAGTCCGAAAAGCCTGCATTTTACTCCATACGGAGACTGTTTAGCAGGGTCACAACATCATTTCTCTTTGCAGCGGCATGAATGTCCTCCATTGCCTTTGGGCCTTCTTCTGAATTGACTGTTACCACAAAATCAATGAGATCAATGAGCTGTTCACCAGAAGGGTCATAGACTGGTCTGCCTATGTCCAGGTCAACTATATACTGTGCGATTCTGTTGGCACAAAAAGCATAGTGACCAGATATACCATTCACATTGATGGGATACGGCCCATCCAGCTTCTCCTTGGGACAGCTCTCCAGCGTATCGAGGACTTCCTCCGCGGTAGTGTCACAGTTTTTATATGTGAAGGTGATTTCAACAGACACAGTTTTATCAGCAGTACGGAAAAAGATAAAATTAGGCTTCACGACCTCTGTACAGGGGTCAATCCAAAAGTCTTCCGGAATCTCGAACGATAAGCACATTGGCTTGAGGTCTGGGTACAGCCGCCCATTTTTAATTTCGAACATTATAGCGTCCTCCTTGTGATTTTCTATTATCGAGAGCAATCACGCAAACGAGTCCTCTATAGAGCGGAACATTGCACCGCCCACGTCTATGATTTCTTCGATTGGAATCTTGGTGCCGTCCATCATGATAATCAGTCTTTGAAATTCATCGAGCTTCTTCACAATGCCGGTCACGGTACTATACTCGCCGCCTGCTTTTTTCTCATCAGGAATAAAGTATGTGATCTCTACAGTGGGCGACTCCTTCAGACAGGACTGGAGCATAGTGAGCCGGTCTGAAACCTTTTGCCGTTCATCATCATTCAGCTCGACGCGCTGATCTGTCAGTCGTGCAGTCTCTTTTACAGCAGCATCATAGCCAGTGAGTGCGGCAAATGGAGAAAACTGTGCCGCCCGGTCTATCATGGACATATGTGGACGATTTTTAGAGACGTAGTGCGGCAGGTTGATAATGTCCTGGTAGTCTTCGATTTTTCTGTCAGCCATTTTCTGTCCCCTCTATTTTTTGTGACCACCGATTTGCGCATTGCGATCTCGGCCTGTGGCTCCTTCCTCAAGATTCATACCTTTCAGCAGCGCGTTCTTTCCGAACTTCTTTTGAATTTCCAGAACCGCTTTTTGCCTGCGTTTCTCTCTGTCCAGTTCTGCCTGTTCCTTCTCACGCTGTTTCTCAAGAGCGCCGTAATCAGTAAATAAATCAAGCTGTTCCGGCTCCGGTGGGTTGACCATATCTTCACTGACAACATGGTTGGCAACCACATACATCCGGCGCACTAAAAGGTTCCGGTCAACAATGCGATCAAACAGCTCCATCGTCGCTTTTGTGATAAGTGTTGTGGATGCCGTCTGCCTCCCCAGGTTAATGGACCCATGAGCTTGCTTCGGAATTTTTCTGCCGTAATAGTCAGTGGTGACTTCGCCTTTATATGATTTTTGCCGCGCAGGGTCAGTCAGGTTTTCAATGTCATAGCCAATGGTGAGAACGATCTGGTCGGCCACCATTCCCTTGTCCACAAGATCGAGTGAAAGTGCATCCGCCATTTCTCTGACCACCAGCTTCGCCTTTTCAAATTCATATGGAGACTGCAATACCTGCCCGGAGCTGATGCTGTTATTCTCCGGCTTGTACGATTTGATGTCGGAGATACGGCAAGGCTCCCAGCCCCATGCGTGATCAATCAGCAATTCTGCATTGATACCAAACTCCTTGTACAGCTGATTTTCTCCGTAGCTGGTGAGACAACACCTTGCGATGTCTCCCATCGTGTACAGCCCCATTTTTTCCAGCCGTCTGGCATAACCACGTCCCACGCGCCAAAAGTCCGTGATAGGCTGATGCGCCCACAGCTTTTGCCGATAACTCATCTCATCCAGCTCTGCGATGCGCACACCATCTTTGTCGGCAGGAATGTGCTTTGCCACGATGTCCATTGCGATCTTGCAGAGATAAAGGTTTGTGCCGATTCCGGCAGTGGCAGTAATGCTGGTTTCTTTCAAGACATCTTGGATCATTTTCATAGCCAACTCGTGGGGCGTGAGATTATACGTCCGCAGATAATTCGTTACATCCATGAATACCTCGTCAATGCTGTAAACGTGAATGTCTTCCGGAGCAATGTAACGGAGATAGACTTGATAAATCTCCGTGCTGCGCTGGATGTAGTGTGCCATCTGCGGGGTGGCCACGATATAGTCAAGTGACAGGGACGGGTCTGCGTTCAGTTCATTGATGTCGCTTGATGAACCGGTAAAAGTATGTCCGGGTGCGCGGCGCAGCCGGTCGTTGTTGACTTCCTTCACACGCTGGACGACTTCAAATAACCTTGCGCGCCCGGAGATGCCAAAAGATTTCAGGGATGGTGACACCGCAAGGCAGATTGTTTTTTCTGTCCGGCTTTTATCTGCAACGACCAGATTGGTGGTCAACGGATCAAGCCCACGCTCCGCACATTCCACTGATGCGTAGAAAGATTTCAGGTCGATGGCAATATAAGAACGGTCTGACAAGCGGTTCACCTCCAATCGTATTTCATCTGAGTCCAGTAGCCGAGTACAGTATACCATAGATAATGCAAAATTGGCAGGATAAAAATCAATTCATGCGCCGAAATTCTTGTTGCGCTCGCCCAAAAACCTTCTGAGAACGCAAAATTCCTTCTTCGCTTTTTCTCGTATCTATGTTATAATGGTCAGCGGTAGATTCAATTATTGTTTTTCATAGCAGACAAGGATAAGTGAGGTTTGACGATGGCTGTATCTTATAAGAGACTTTTCAAGTTGCTGATTGATCGAGACATGAAGAAAAAGGACTTGTGCCAGGTGGCGAATGTCAGTCCTGCAACAGTAGCGAAACTGTCAAGTGGTGATAACGTGATGGTGGAGGTGCTGGAGCGGATATGCCTGAGTCTGCATTGCAATATAGAGGACATTGTAGAAATTATTCCGGATGAGAGTCCTGAAAATGGGACACCGGATCAGGTAAAATAGCATCATGAGGAGAATCTGACTATATGGAGCGGAAAGAATACAGCGCGGGAGCCGTTAAACTGTCCTTCTGGTTTATGGAATTTCGGAAGGTCGTCGAGCTTCGTGGCGAAGGCAAAACATACGAGGACATCAAACAGCTAAGCCAGGAGGAGAACCTTTTTGCGACATCTACCCCCGCGAGAGCGAAACAGATTTGTAGTACAGTAACAACGCGGGTGCAGAGTCTGGATGACAGCTTTTATTCTGTTTTTTCGGAAAGCGACCTGTCCACGCAGAAATTATTTAATCTTGCGGCTGTAATGGCCAGTGATACGCTGTTTTTTGACTTTGTGTATGAAGTCGTCAGGGAAAAAATGATTATCGGCAGCAATGAGCTGGCTGACAGTGATGTCCGGATTTTCTTTAAGGACAAACAGCAGCAGAATGAAAAGGTGGCAGAATGGACGGACATCACGCTGAACCGTCTGGGGCGCTGCTATAAAACCATGCTCTATGAAGCCGGTATCACGGACAAGGCAAAAGAAACAAGAAAGATATTCAGACCGATTTTAGACCCAGTGTTTGAGCGGTGGCTGAATGCGCATGACATGGGTGTTCTCGTAAAGGCACTGACGGGGGTGAGATAATGGCAGACCTGGCTGCACGGCTGGACGAAATGGAAAAGGCGATCCGGAAGCCTTCCTTTCGTAGCAGCAACGGACGTGCGAATGAAGTGAATTACTGGATTTTTGATTATCCCCCGGAACAGGAACTGGAGGTTCGTGAGCGCATCGCGTATCTACAGAACAAAAATCAGAAAGGAACAGACGGATTTGACTTGGTTGTATTCGATCTCTATGACATCATCATAGACTTTCTGATTGATAAGAACTTTATGGACAAGTGCTATGGTTTTGAACAGAAACGTGGCTTTGACCGGATTACCAAAGCGGTCAACAATTCCATGAAGATCAACGATGATGACAGCCTGATTGTCCAGTACATCAAAGACCATACACCGGAGAATGCGGTTGTGTTTCTGACCGGAATCGGGAAATGCTATCCTATCCTGCGTTCCCATAAGGTGCTGAACAATCTGCATCAGGCATTTGTCAGGGTGCCGGTGGTGCTGTTCTTCCCTGGAACTTACAATGAGCAGGAATTGATCCTGTTTAACGAGATAAAAGACGACAATTACTATCGGGCTTTCAAGCTCGTGAAGTGATGGAAAGAGGTACTGAAATGCTGATTAAAGAAATGTTCCGTAAGGAAATCGACCGTGAAATTCAGGGCGTTATCATCGTAGGCCAGGGAGAAGAAACGAATGTCGCGCAGGAGCTGGAGGAATACGTCGTTACAAAGGAGTTGCAGCGGCATTTTGCAGATTTCTTTGCCGCTTATAAAAAGGGCATTGTCGGGATGACCCCCAAAATGGGGGTATGGATTTCCGGCTTCTTCGGAAGTGGTAAATCTCACTTTCTGAAAATCCTGTCCTACCTGTTGAAGAATCAGGCGGTTGGGGACAAAAAGGCTCTGGACTATTTTATTGACGATGATAAAATCGTTGACCGCATGGTGCTGGCCGATATGAAGCTGGCGGCAGACACTCCAACTGACGTGATCCTGTTCAACATTGACTCTAAGAGCGATTCGGGCAGCAAGCAGGACAAAGATGCTATCGTGAATGTCTTCCTGAAGGTGTTCAATGAGATGCAGGGCTTCTGCGGCTCTATGCCCCATCTAGCCGATCTGGAGCGTCGGCTGTCTGATGAGGGTCGGTTGGATGAGTTCAAAGCCGCTTTTGAAGAAGAATATGGTTCAGCTTGGGAAAACTCCCGGCAGGACTTCGATTTTATTCAGGATACGGTTGTGGATGTCCTTTCCGATATGGGCTTTATGAGCGAATCCGCTGCTCGGAATTGGTGTGAAAAGGCCGTAGAGCCTTATCAGATCAGCATTGAAGACTTCGCAAAGCGTGTTAAGTCGTATATTGACAAGAAGGGCAATAATCATCATGTCGTGTTCCTGGTGGATGAAGTCGGCCAGTACATCGGTGATAATTCTAAGCTCATGCTCAACCTCCAGACCGTGACAGAGGAATTGGGCAAGGAGTGTATGGGTAAGGCATGGGTCATCGTGACCAGCCAGCAGGACATTGACTCCATTACCCAGGTGAAGGGCAACGATTTCTCTAAGATTCAGGGGCGCTTTGACACCCGTCTGTCCCTGTCCTCTGCCAACGTGGATGCCGTTATCAAAAAGAGAATACTGGAAAAGACGGATACGGCGGCACAGTCTCTGCGGCTGTATTATGACCAGAAAGCAACGGTTATCAAGAACCTGATTGTCTTCAACGACGGCGTGGAGAAAAAGCTCTACTCCTCCGCTGATAACTTTTCCGAGGTCTATCCTTTTGTGCCATACCAGTTTAATCTGCTGGCCAGTGTTCTGACCTCTATCCGTACTCACGGTGCATCCGGCAAGCATTTGTCCGAGGGTGAGCGCTCCATGCTGGCGCTGTTCAAGGAATCAGCCATGCAGCTGATGAACGAAGAAACCGGCGCGATTGTGCCGTTCCATAAATTCTATGACGCTCTGGAGAACTTCCTCGACCACTCCCACAAGGGCGTGATTATCCGGGCTTATGACAATAGCCAGATCAACCCGGAGGGCAAAGAGAAGGATGTATTTGCCATCAACGTCTTAAAGACGCTGTTTATGATTAAGTATGTGCTGGAGATCGAATCCAACCTGGAAAACATCACCAGCCTGATGATCGAACATATTGACGATGACCGCATTGAGCTGAAAGGCCGTGTTGAAGAAGCACTGAAAGTCCTCATGCGGCAGATGCTGGTGCAGAAAAACGGCAATCTCTATGTATTCCTGACCGATGAGGAGCAGGAAATTAACCGGGAAATCGACAGCCAGAACGTGGAGATGGCCGAGGTCATCAATAAGGTGTCCGAGATGATCTTCGAGGACATTTTCAAGGAGAAAAAGTATCAGTATCCTGCGTTTGGAGGCCGTTACGCCTTTTCCTTTAACCAGACGGTGGACGACCGGCCTTACAAAGCAAACCAGAAGTATGACATTGGCCTGCGCATCCTGACTCCTTGGTATGAGGGCGGCATGGACGATGCCACTCTGCGCATGATGTCCGGCCAGGGGCGTGAAGTGCTGGTGGTACTGCCCAATGACGCCGCGTTCCTGGAGGAAATCCGGGTCTATCTGAAAATTGAGAAGTTCCTGCGGCTGAATACTTCTACTCAGCTGACGAAGTATGAAACCATTAAAGAAGCAAAGCGCGTGGAAATGCGAGAACGCAACGGCAACGCTAAGCTGTACCTGACCGAGAGCCTGAAGGACGCCACCATCTATGTCAACGGCGACATCGCGCGTGTGCAGGCAAAGGAAGTCAACAGCCGTATCAACGAGGCGATTGGCCGTCTGGTGCAGACCGTTTATCACAAGCTGTCCTACATTGAGGCTGCGATGGGTGAGGCAGACATCCGCAAGATGTTCAAAGTCACCAATCAACTTTCTCTTGGGCTGGAGGGCGGTTCCGAGACGAACGGCCATGCTCTGGACGATGTACTCAGCTTTATCGCCGGAAACTCCCGGATACATATGAAAACCTCCATGAAGACGGTTAAAGACCGCTTCATGAAGGCTCCCTATGGTTTTGTGGAGGATGATGTTCACTGGCTGGTGGCACGTCTGTTTAAGCGGGGCGACCTGGCATTTACCGTGAACGGAGCCAGCGTCACCATGATGAATAAGTCCGAGGAGGAAATCATCGGCTACATCACGAAGAAAGCCTTCACAGAAAAGCTGCTGATGGAGGAGCGTATTCGTGTTTCCGACAAAGATAAAAAGGCCGTTCGGGATGTGATGAAGGAGCTGTTCCATGGCACTTCCTCCGCAGAGGACGAGGACACCGTGATGAAGACCTTCCAGCGCTACAGTGGAAATACGCTGCATGAAATCGAGCGGCTGGAGCCAGAATATCGCGCTTACAAGTACCCTGGCAAAGAGGTGTTAGCTACCGGAAAGCGCCTGTTGCAATCTGTTCTCCAGATTCAGACTCCGCTGGAGTTCTTCCAGACGGTTTCTAAACGGCAGGATGAGTTTTACGAATTTGCTGAAGACTATGAGCCGGTAAAAGCCTTCTTTGGTGGCGAACAGAAGGAAATCTTCACCCGTGTGCTGGATGTGCTGGCCATTTATGAGGACAGCAAAACCTATATCGTGGATCAGGAGCTGGAGGATGTGGTCGCCCAGCTGCGCTCCATCGTCCGTAAGCCCAGCCCCTATCGGGATATTCCGAAACTGCCAGAGTTGCGCGACAAGTTCACCAATGCCTATATGAAGGTGCTGGATGCAGAAACCGGGCCGGTTTTGGACACCATTGACCAGGCGCGGGCCAGAGTGCTGGAAGTCCTGAAAGGCAAGGAATATGAAGCCTCTAAGCGTCAGCGTTATCTTGACCAGTTTGCAGAGATTAGGGACGGCGCTGAACGGTGCAACAATGTCTCCCTCCTCCGTGGATTTGCGGACAAGGCAGACGCGCTGAAACTTCGGCTTCTCAATGAGATGGATGCGCTGGATGCCGAGCTTGCCCGGAAAAAAGCTGCGGAAGAAGCTCGTCGCCGGAGAGAACAGGAAAAGAAACAGGGCGGCGATCAGCCCATGGTCTCTGAACCGCCGGTTGAATACAAGGTGCGGACAACCCGTAACCTCTCCATGAAGAAGGTTGCCGGAACATCTTCCTGGCGGCTGGAAAGCCCGGAGGACGTGGAAAAGTATGTGGCTGAACTGCGGAAATCCCTGCTGGCTCAGTTGGACGATGACACCATTGTAAACATAGAATTATAACAACAGTTTGGTCGTTCACCGACCAATATGACTGATTAAGATAGAGACGTGAGGTTGAACCATGAATAAGACAGCCATTAAGAATTTTGCAATTTGGGCGCGGAATAAGCTCATTGCTGACATCAGCTACCGTGCCGGTCTGATGGGCATTACGGAAAGCGGCATTGCGAAACCTCTGCCCCAGTCCATCGGTGCAACGGAGTTCTATGACATCGGCACCGCCGAGCCGTATTCCATCAGCGGCCACCAGGTGGCGCAGCGTAGCCAACTGGTGGAGGCGATTCACCGCAAGGAGAGGGACACGGACTACAAGACCGCCTATAACTACATCATGGAGGAAGTGGCCTATACCTGGTTCAATCGCCTGATCGCGGTGCGCTTCATGGAAGTCAACGACTATCTTCCCTCCCACATTCGTGTCCTGTCTTCTGAGACTGGTAAACTGGAGCCTGATTTGGTCACGACTCCCTTTGACGCTGACCTGCCCTTCACTGCCCAGGAGGAAGCCTCTCTCATTCAGATGAAGCAGGACAACAATCTGGACGAGGCGTTCCGTTTGCTGTTCATCAAGCAGTGCAACGTTCTGAATGAAATTCTGTCTGCCCTGTTTGAAGTGACCGGGCATTATACTGAGTTGCTGCTAAACCTGTCCGTCATTGACCAGGACGGGGTGGTTTGGCATCTGGTGCATGACATTGACGAGGCAGATTTCGACGTAAATCGCGGCGGTCAGGTGGAAATCATCGGCTGGCTGTATCAGTATTACAACACTGAGCCGAAGGACGAAACCTTTGCGCTTCTGAAAAAGAATGTAAAAATCACAAAGGAGCGTATTCCCTCCGCAACCCAGCTGTTCACGCCGGATTGGATCGTGCGCTATATGGTGGAGAACTCTCTTGGCCGTCTTTGGGCGGAGGGTCATCCTAACGATGCCCTGAAATCCGGCTGGAAGTATTATCTGGATGAAGCCGTTCAGGAGCCGGATGTGCAGGCGCAGTTAGAAGAAATACGTCAGGAGTATCGGACATTAAATCCGGAAGACATCCGCGTTATCGACCCTTGTATGGGGAGCGGCCATATTTTGGTCTATGCCTTTGATGTGCTGATGCAGATTTATGAGTCTCAGGGTTACACTCAGCGTGATGCTGCCCAGAGCATTTTGCAAAACAATCTCTACGGTCTGGACATCGACGAGCGAGCGGCGCAGCTTGCCTATTTTGCTGTGATGATGAAAGCGCGGCAGTATGACCGGCGCATTTTCAGCCGGGGCATCCAGCCTCATGTTTATGCCATTGTAGAAAGCAATGGCTTGAGTGGCTTGTGGACGAAGGGCAACAAGGAAATGCGGGATCTGTTCGATGTCATGCGGGACGCAAAGGAGTATGGTTCGATATTGACGGTTCCGGTACTGGATCATGACGAGCTGAGGAGATTTGCTCAGGACAAGGTGGCTGGCATTGACCAATTCGATTTAGAGACCAATGACCTTCAGGAACAGCTGGCCCAGGTGCTGGCGCTCATCGACGTGGCGGAGATGCTGGCGGGAAAGTATCAAGCAGTGGTCACGAATCCGCCCTATATGAGTTCCTCTGGCATGGGAGCAAAGCTGTCCGAGTTTGTGAAGAAGGAGTACCCCGACAGCAAGAGCGATATGTTCGCCTGTTTTATGGAGAAAGCAGATTCTTTGGTCATCAAAAACGGTTATACGTCCCTGATTACTATGGAAAGCTGGATGTTCCTGTCCAGCTTTGAGAAATTGCGTAACAAGGTGAATCAGACAAAGACCGTTATCAACATGGTTCACATGCCTTACTTAGGTAAAGGTGGTACAAGTCTTGGCATCAACTTCGGTACAGCCGCTGTGATAATGAAAAAAGGCTATGTACCAGATTATAACGGCCAATATGAGTATACCGTTTATTACGAATGTGATGAAAATGGTGTGCCGTTTGAATTCCCAACTAAGAATGAGCATTGGAAAACTGCCAAGCAGTCCAACTTTGCCAAAATCCCTGGTTCTCCTGTGGCGTATTGGGTAAGCGACAGTACAAATAGAGCATTTTCTATGTCTCATATAAGCGATTATGCAGAAACCAAACAAGGACTAGCAACAGGTGAAAACGATCGCTTTATGAGAAATTGGTATGAAGTAGATATATCGAAAGTGGAATTTGATGCTCAGAGTAGAGAGGATGCTGTCTCATCAAAGAAAAAATGGTTCCCATACAATAAGGGCGGGGAATACCGAAAATGGTATGGTAATAATGATTATATCGTAAATTGGGAAAATGATGGCTTTGAAATTCGCAATTTCAAGGATAAATCTGGCAAGCTGCGCTCCAGACCGCAAAATTTAAATTACTACTTTAGGAGTTCAATTACGTGGTCATTGACGAATAGCAGTGCTTTTGGAGCAAGGTTCAAACCTTGTGGACACATTTTTGATATTAACGGAATGTCTCTATTTATAGATGAAAAATATTCGCTTTATGCGCTAGCTTTTTTGTGTTCAAATAGCTGCACATCTTTTATGAAAGTGTGCAACCCCACCCTTGCCAGTCAAGCGGGAGATATTGCTCGTCTTCCATTCACTATTGATGAATCGAGACTTTCAATGGTTACCGAACTAACAAAGCAAAATGTTGAAGAGGCAAAAAACGACTGGGACGCTTTTGAAACATCTTGGGACTTCCAGCGTCATCCGTTAGTCTGCCTTGTTTCCACCGTGTTCACTGCTTTTGACATATGGCAGAATGAATGCAATGCTCGTTTTGCTGTGGTGAAAGCCAATGAGATAGAGCTAAACCGCATCTTCATCAACATCTATGGGTTGCAGGGTGAGTTGACACCGGATGTGGACGACAAGGATGTGACTGTCCGAATGGCGGACAAAACCCGCGACGTAAAAAGTTTGCTCTCTTATGCTGTCGGCTGTATGTTTGGGCGGTATTCACTGGATGTAGATGGTCTGGCCTATGCCGGAGGCGAGTGGGATGCCAGCAAATACAGCAGTTTCATCCCAGATGCGGACAATGTGATTCCAATCACAGATGAGGAATATCTGGAGGACGATATTATTTTCCGCTTGTGCCAGTGGTTGAAGGCAGTCTATGGCGAGAGTACACTTGAACAGAATCTGGACTTCATTGCCGGTGCCTTGGGCAATAAGGGTGATACCAGCCGGGAGATCATTCGGAATTATTTCCTGAAGGACTTCTTCAAGGATCACTGCCAGATTTACCAGAAGCGGCCTATCTATTGGCTGTTTGATAGTGGCAAGCAGAACGGCTTCAAGGCGCTGATTTACCTCCACCGCTATGACGCTGACACCATCGGCAACCTGCGCATTGACTATCTCCACCGGATGCAGCGGGTTTACGAGAGCGAGATTAACCGGATGCAGGACACTATCGACCATTCCGGCAATGCTCGTGAGGTAGCCCAGGCCACGAAGCGGAAGGAAAAGCTGCAAAAGCAACTCAAGGAGTGCCGGGAGTACGACGAGAAGATCAGCCATCTGGCTTTAGCCCGTATCGAACTTGACCTGGACGATGGAGTGAAGATGAACTATGAGAAGATGCAGACTGCGCGAGATGGGAAGAAGTATCAAGTATTAGCTAAAATTTAAGTGGATGAACTTGAAATACTCTATTGTCAAAGAAAGTAGTCAAGAGTATTTCAATAGAGGGACTTTTAATTAAATGCAGGGTATGGAGGTATCAGAGTGTCAAAAAGCCAGGAAAAACATTCTTTTTTCAAGGTTAGAGGCGGGTTTAGCGACTCTACAGGAATCTCTCCGTATAGTGTCGGTCTACAGATAGAGGATTTCGATACAAGAACGAGAACCATATTAAGCAATACAACATTTCAAGTATTAGAAATTGCTTTTGGGCATGATGGGTGTCAATATAAGTATGATCCCTATGGTTTTGGAAATGAGGGCGGAAATTCGTTCTGCAAGTCAATTTTATCAAATGTATTTGCCGAGCGAATTAACCTGAGAAAAGGCTACTCTTTTGATTGGAGAGCAGTATACGATGAGAATATACATAAGGTTATTGCCGAAGCACCGTATAATGAGGTTCTGGATGTAATATGGTTTGTTTGTGAATGGCTCTATAATAATATTGTGCCTCAAACGGATGGTTTTTACGAGATATTTAATAGTGTGTTTGAACAAGAAAGTGTTGGATATCGTTTCGTAGATACAAAAATCGTGGCCATTACCGACGAAAATGAAATCTCGGAGATTAACACAGCTTGTAATTGTAAATTTGACGGTTGTAAAAGCCATATGAAAAAGGCTGTTGGGTTTTTGGCCGATAGGGAGAGTAGAGATTATAAAAACTCCATTAAGGAAAGCATTAGCGCCGTAGAGTCGGTATGCCAGATAATCACAGGAGACGATAAGGCAACATTAGGACAAGCACTGAAAATGCTAAAAAGTAATGGACTAAATTTGCACTCTGCACTTGAACGGGGAATGTCTGCTTTATATGGCTACACTTCTGATGAAGGAGGAATACGGCATTGCGAAGGATTATTTGAAAGCGACGTTTCATTTGAGGAGGCTAAATTCATGCTTGTTACTTGTAGTGCCTTCTTGAATTATTTAATAGCAGAAAGTGAAAAACACAGTGCATAACCATCAGGGGTTATTTTATAGACATTGCATAGCTAAAGGATAGAGAAATATGGCAGAACTTAACCTACAACAAATTATAGACCGCCTCAATGCCGAGTTTACCGGCGACACCCGGAAGCTGGTCTTCTGGTATGACGATAACGCTGACTTTGCGGAGGAAATTCAGGACGTGGCGCTTGATAACGCAAAGGTGTATTTTCTGCGCCCGGATAACCAGTTTTACACGAAGTATCTGTTGGAGCGTGAGGACACCACCACCAACTATCTGATCTACGCTCCTTTCCCCAAACCGGATGTGCGGGAAAATCATCTGGAAGATACTCTGCTGTACTCTCGCCGCTTTTATGCGGATAGGGCTTCTCTGCTGTGCGTGGATTTGGGCATTTCCGAAAAGTACAAGCCAGTAATCGAAAAATACGTCAAGTTCTTTGGCAGCAAGGAGCGGACGAAGCGATTTTACGACTTGGAGATTGAGCGGTTTAACGAAGAAACCATCCTGACAGGACTGATCTGCGCCATTTGCCGGACGCGCATTTGCTCCTTTGAGGAGGCTCTCCGGGTAATACTCACCGATGGAGACTTGGAGGAAAACGCTTATCTGGCAGAGATGGGCAAGTACGGCCTGACAGCGGCGTTTTGGAAGCTCTGTGAGCAGCAGTTCGGCTACACAGACGTTGACCCTTCGCTGGAGAAACTGCTTGTGACCATGTTTGTGACCTACACGGACAAGTATGTCCAGGCCGCGCTGCCAAAGGCGTGGAATACTTTCGTGTCTCTCAAGCCCGGCAATATCATCGCGTTCCTGGACAGCCTGATGAACAGTGTTCTGTATCGGGAGAAATATGATGCGCTCTCTGACCATATTGCTGCCGGTTTGAATGTGTGTGCGGCTTTTGCCGGGATGCAGCCGGAGGATTTGATGGGGTGCGATACCTTCCGGGTAGTAGATGAAATTCTCTCTCATTGGCTGGTTGGACGGCTGGTTGCGGAGGACACCGGCGCGGCACTGAATGGACAGACCATTCCGCAAATTTGTGAAAGCCGGATGAAGCTGCACTTTGGGACGCAGAATGAGGATTGCTATCTCATGCTGGAGAGCGCCTATCGTCTTGTCTGCGCCAGCAATTATCACAGTCCGGACGGATTTGCAAATATCATAAAGACCTATCGGGAGAAGGACTGCCTTCTCGATCAGGAGTACCGGCACTTCTACTACCATTATGACCGGATGGACGATACAGCGGACTTTGAGGAGCTGCGGACGCTGGTGGAGAATATCTACACCAATGAATATCTGACGGAGTTGCTGCCCCGCTGGAATCAAGGGATTCAGGAGCCGGACAGTCTTACGGAGTTGACTTTGCAGCGGAACTTCTTCAATCGTTTTGTAAGATCGGCTATGAGCAAGGAACGCACTGTAGTCATTATCTCTGATGCAATGCGATATGAAGTAGGCCAGGAACTGTTCCTGCGGATGCAGGATGATCCGAAAAGCACTGTGAAGCTGGATGCGATGCTCAGTGTCCTTCCCTCCTATACTCGGCTCGGTATGGCTGCACTGCTTCCGCAACGCTCATTGACCATGACGGACGATTACAAGGTGCTGGCAGATGATACGCTGTGTGATTCCCTGTCTGGACGGCAGACGGTATTGCAGAGCTATTGCCCTGATAGTACCTGCGTCCAGTTCGATGAGATAAAAACGGCAAATCGGGAAAAATTGCGCAGTGTGTTCTCTGGCAAGCAGGTGGTTTATGTGTACCACAACCAGATAGATGCTCGCGGAGACAAAGCAAATACAGAAGATGAGGTCTTTGTAGCCTGCGAGGAAGCCATTCAGGAGATTATGGATTTGATCCGGCGAATTTCCTCCAGCGCAAACACTCATCGTTTCCTCGTGACTGCTGACCACGGCTTTATCTACAAACGTGACAAGCTGACGGAAAGTGATAAAATTGATGTCGGAAGCAAAAAGGCGTTTGTAAACCGCCGATTTGTGGTCGCCAAAGAGCCGGTTTCCGGCGACGGCGTTCAGAGCATGAGCATGGGTCAGATTTTAGGAAATGATGATGAAAAGATCGTCTCCTTCCCTGTTGGCAGTAATGTGTTCAAGGTGGCCGGGGGTGGAGCCAATTATGTCCACGGTGGTTCATCTCCCCAGGAGATGCTTGTGCCGGTGATCGACATCAAGATGGAAAAATATCACATGGAGACAAGGCCGGTGCAGATTGCGCTTGTATCCATTGTGCCGAAAATCACGAACTTGATTGTCTCCATGGACTTCATCCAGTCTGACGCCGTGACGGACACGGTAAAGGGAACAACCTATCGGCTGTACTTCGTTTCGGAGGATGGCGAGCGGATTTCCAACGAGAATACTTTTGTCGCTGACAGTCGGGAAACAGATGCTGCAAAGCGAATGACCAGACTACGCTTTACCTTTAAGAACCAGAAGTATGACCGCAACCGGCAATACTATCTGGTGGCCTGCGATGAATCTACCGGATTGGAGGCATGGAGACATCCGGTTATTATGGACTTGGCGTTCGGAGACGATTTCGGCTTCGGATTCTGATTATACGATACGGGAGATGGTTATCTATGGATGAATATACGGAAAAGGACGACGCCCGTGCGGTGATTAAAAATAAGCTGCGCCAGTGCTTTGACGGCAGGATCGTCCGAAAGGATTTGACGAAAAAAATTAAAGAGGGAGCCAATGTCCCGGTCTACGTTCTGGAATTCCTGCTGGGACAGTATTGCAGCTCTGACGATGAGGACATCATTGCCGAGGGCGTGAACAATGTGAAGCGCATTCTGGCGGATAATTTTGTGCGCCCGGATGAGGCTCAAAAGATTATCTCCACCCTCCGCCAGCGCGGAAGCTATACGGTGATTGACAAGCTCACGGTTACGCTGAACATCAAGGATGACCGGTATGAGACGGAATTCTCTAACCTGGGCATCAAAAAAATCCCGATCAGTGAGGAGTATCCGACCAAATATGACCGCCTGCTCTGCGGCGGCATCTGGTGCATTGTCCAGCTGGAGTATGAGTATGTGGAGGAGGACAAAAAGAACGGTTCTCCCATCCGTATCCGCAGACTGACGCCGATTCAGATGCCCCACGTTGACATTGATGAGTTGAAACAGGGACGGAAGGCTTTCACAAAGGAAGAATGGATGGATGTCATGCTCCGCTCCATCGGCATGGAGCCGGATGCGCTGACCTATCGGGAAAAATGGCTTCTACTGATCCGTATGATACCCCTCGTGGAGAACAACTTTAACCTCTGTGAACTGGGGCCGAGAAGTACGGGTAAATCCCATATTTACAAGGAAATCTCCCCGAACAGTATCCTGGTGTCCGGCGGACAGACGACGGTGGCCAATCTGTTTTACAATATAGCCAGGAAAACGGTCGGTCTTGTTGGACTGTGGGACTGCGTGGCTTTCGACGAGGTGGCCGGTATCAACTTTAAGGATAAAGACGGCATCCAGATCATGAAGGACTACATGGCCTCCGGCTCCTTTGCCAGAGGCAAGGAGGAAAAGGCCGCTTCCGCTTCCATGGTGTTCGTGGGTAATATCAATCAGAGCGTGGATGTGCTATTGAAAACGTCCAGCCTATTTGACCCGTTCCCGCCTGAGATGGGAACCGATACGGCGTTTTTAGACCGCATCCACTGCTATATCCCCGGATGGGAAATCCCCAAATTTCGCCCGGAGCATTTCACAGATGATTACGGCTTCATCACTGACTATCTCTCTGAGTTTCTGCGCGAGCTGCGCAAGGAGCAGTATGGGGATACTTTAGACCAGTATTTCCATCTTGGCAAGAACCTGAACCAGCGCGACACCATTGCCGTGCGCAAGATGGTGGGCGGTTTGATAAAGCTGATGTATCCGGATGGCGAGTTCACCAAAGAGGAACTGGAAGAAGTTTTGCAGCTTTCGCTGGAGATGCGCCGCCGCGTGAAGGAACAGCTCAAAAAGCTGGGCGGCATGGAGTTCTATGATGTCAACTTCTCTTACATAGACAACGAAACCTTTGAGGAACACTATGTGTCTGTGCCGGAACAGGGCGGCGGGAAAATCATTCCGGAGGGGATGTGCAATCCCGGACAGATTTATACCGTATCGCAAGGAAGGTCTGGGATGCTGGGTGTCTTCCGTTTGGAAAGCCAGATGCTGCCCGGAAACGGCAAGCTGGAATGTACGGGCATTGGCTCCGACCGTGGATGCCGGGAGGCGACCAACACGGCATTTAACTTCCTGAAGGCCAACGGCAGCCGGATCAGTGGTGCTATCAGCACAACCACGAAAGACTATATCATCAACTATCAGGATTTGCAGGGCATCGGCATGACCAACAGGCTTGCCCTTCCCACGCTCATCGCGATCTGTTCGATTGCGCTGGGAAAACCGGCGCTGAGTAGTCTGGCCGTCCTTGGAGAAATCAGCATCAGCGGCACCATGATAAAGGTGGACGAGCTTGCCAATGTGCTTCAGGTATGTGTAGACAGCGGCGCAAAGAAAGTGTTGCTCCCAATGACCTCCGCTGCTGATCTTGGAACCGTTCCGGCTGATTTGATCAGTTGCTTTAATCTGATTTTCTACAGCAGTGCGGAGGACGCTGTGTTCAAGGCATTGGGGGTTGAATAAACCGCAAGGAGGGGTGTTTCTATGGCAAGGCATAAACGAAGTTCATCAAAAAAACGTCGTAAGAGCAAGAAATGCCCTGAGCCGCTAAATACCATGATTGATCTGGCTGGTGGGCTTGCTATGGCGGCTGTCGCCGGCAGCATGGAGAAAAAACATCACTATAAGGCAAGAGGCAAAATCAATCCGTATGAAGTCTCTGCGCTGGGCATCGCCACAGGCAGGATGAAAACTACCAATGACATTATCAGGACAGGCGCTGTTCTTGGAGCGTTGGGTTCCTTCGATGATGACGGTGTAGCTGGGGACGATGATCTGTTCTCAATGGAGTCGTACATACATACAAACGACAACCGATATGCCTGGCGGCTCAACTGCGAGGACGGCGCTGAATACGGCATCTCTCCTGAAGATTACGAAACCCGTGATGAATACAATGAGGCGCTTCGCGCTGAAAAATATGCTTGGCGCAGTTTCTGCGAGGATGGTTCAGAATATGGCCCTGATCCAGAAGACTTTGAAACAGAGGATGAATATGACGCGGCACTGGAGGCGGCGCGTGAATCTGCTATTGACGTGCCAGAGGAAGAAGACGCCGAGTTCTCTGATGATGAGTCTTTAGACACCACCGAAATGGATGCCGACCAGGAGATCATGCACGAAGCATCTGCTCCCTGCGGTTATACTGTTGATCCCTTTGCGGATGATGATTTTCATGTCTATGTTTATTGCAAAGTGAGGCTGCACGATATGGACAGGGAGGTCTACTATCGAACCGAAGACCGCTCTCTGCGAAAGGGCGATGCAGTATTGGTGCCGTCTCCCATTGCCGGGAATGAGGTTGTTGGAGAGATATTGACGGTAGAACACCATATGAAATTTTCTGTGCCGACGCCTATTGAGGAAACACAGGTGATTTTGAGAAAAATTTGATCCGGCATAACTACGAATTATATCTGATTGTCAAGTCCTGACAGACTGATATGAAAATATCAGCTTGTCAGGATTTTTTTGTTCTTGTTCATCTACAGGGACAGAGACGCTCAAGGCAGTCAGGGCGATAATATGGGCTGTTGTCAAGCCAGCCTATCACATGACTGCTGCTTCATATGCTGCTTAAATCTACAGTTTTAGAGCTTGAAAAAAAGCGATGCGTCAGAATTGGCGCATAAGCGTCAAACATGGGTCAGCACGGAAGGCTCTGAGATTGTATAATTTAAGTAAGAAATTCGGGAAGGAGGAGATGCCGTCATGAACCAGCTTGATTTCTACGATTTAGCACCAGATGATGCGGTTTATACAGCCATTGGCAGTCGCTTGCGCTATTACAGATGCCTGCGTGGAATGAATCAGATTCAGCTTGCGGAAGCGTCGGGTGTGAGTCGCTCAACAATCGGCAGGATTGAGAGTTATAATAATCAGTCTTGTTCTATAGCTGTTTTTATATCACTTGCCAGAGCGTTGCGCGTTCCACTTGAGAATCTCCTCTCCGATAAGATACTTACCTGATACCCATTGCAGTTATGTGATTGTGCTGAACGATATACAATAATTTATCCATCTGCCGCTGGTTGTTTGACCGGCGGCTTTTGCTTTTTTGAGGGAGGAAGGTGTATTCCATGACTGAACAGGATTTTGAACGGCTTTGTACTGTTGTAGACGAAATCAATGCAAATGATGAGGATAAGGAAGCGCTGAAACACGCACTCAAATACCAGATCACAGTTTCGTCCCTGGAGGCCAGTCTGCGGGGTGGGCATGACTATGATTATATCATCAATGCGGCTCTGATTGCTACCAGAGATTTCTATGATGCAGACAGTGTGCTGTTTGCAAATACAGATTTGAACCTTCAGGTAGCCGGTAGCCTTATGAGGGAACTTCCCCGTGATGGGTTTGCCCCACTCAGCGGCAATGACCCATTGTATTTGTCTCAATACCCGATTTTCTTGAAAACGATAGCGCTCAACAAGCCCGTCGCTGCCTCTGACATCAGCACGCTGTTCCCGAAGGATTCGGTTGAATATAAACGAATGCAAAAAGGAAATGTGTATTCGTTTATGGCGGTGCCATACCAAAAACGTAATACAGGAATTGTTGGCGTTATCAATCCACACCGCTATCAGGACAGGATTGATCTTCTTCAGGTTCTTTCCTATGTGGTTGTGGCAGAGATCAACGAGAGCAGGCTGATGGAAATTCTTCAGAGCGATGAGCGATTGATTCGGGGGTCAAGTGACCGCGATGTATATATCAAGCTGATTGGCGGGCTGGAGATACATAGCGCTAACGGCATACTGACCGAGGAGCATTTTAATAGCAACAGGAATGTCCGGTTGCTCACACTCCTATTGTTGAAGAACAGGCGCGGCTTTGCTACGGAAGAGATTGTAAGTTCTTTGTGGGAGACTGACGATGCTCCGTTAAATGCTAAAAAAATTGTCTCGGCTGCTTGCAGCGGCATCCGCGAGGCCATGCGCCAGCATTTTCCGGAGCGCGATCTGATTGTTTATGAGAACTCAGAGTACAAGGTATCCCCTTATTATCATGTAAAAACCGATTACCAGGAGGTGCAGGAATTATATCTGGCAGCGGAGCAGGAAAAAGACAAACGCAAGAAGGCCGATTTGCTGTACCGGGCGTTGTCGGAACATCCTGGCAGACTGCTTCCATCGCAAAGTGAAACGCCTGGTATTAAACCTGTGATCGCGAATTACGAGTATGAGAGGCTGGAAAAACTCAACCAGTGTATGGAACTACTTTGCTCGCTTGGTGATTATCGAAAAATATTACAGCTTGAGGAGGACGCATTTGTATTCCATTATGATAATCCCGACCTGATTATCTGGCTGATTCGAGCGTATATCGGTATCAATCAACTCAATACGGCCAGGCAGTTCTTGAAAGAACGTAAGAAAAAACTCCCTAAAGAAATGTATCAGCAGCTGGAGCATGAAATTAAAGAGGCAAAAAACAGATAAAACCGGTATTCCATCCCCCTGCAACACTGTGTATACAAAGCGGTGTTGCAGGGGGATTTTTTTGTTTTTGACGATGCTTGTTTTGATTGATATATCAGGGAAAATCGACGATTCTGGCGCTCAGAATTTCCGAAATCCTTCCGAAAATGATGCCAGAATCCTTCCAAAAATGATACCGGATTTCTTCCAGAAACGATGCCAGATTCCTTCCGAAAATGATGCCGGATTTCTTCCAAAAACGATACCGATTTCCTTCCCAAAATCATACCAGAAATCATACTCGAAAATTTCCAAAAATTCGACCTCTGACGATACCTCCCACGTGGAAAGCCTATGATATACTTGTTTGCGTGCGCAAGACGCAACAAATAGAGAGGAACAGTGTTATGAGTGGAAAAATGTACAAGATCAGCTGCCTACATTGTTGGAACCGGCTGTTCGAGGGGGCCTATATCGGCGTATGCTGCCTGCGTTGCAGTAAATGCAAAAGTGCATGGAAGATTGAGGTAGATGGTGACAAAATCAAAATGACACCTCAATATTGTCCTGAGTCGGAAGATACCCGGCCAGAGTAGGCGTCGGTCATCAAAACTGAATAGAATGAGGCAAACTGTAAGGGCGTCGGATTGGGCTTGAACCCTCATGTTCGTGAATCAGGAGCCAAAAGTTTGTGATTAGGTTCTGTACCGGTCAGAGAGCCGGAGGAGAGCAGCAGACGGAAGCAATACCGTAGGGATATTGCGCCCATCTGCTGCTCTTTTTTTGTTGCCTGGGATTGCTTCCGTCATGAAGGAGGAAGCAAATGCGGCAGCATTGGGAACCGTACACGGCGAAATATCCGTGAGCTTCGGATTTTGGAACTCATCAACATTTTCAAAATCCGGAGGAAAGAACAAATGTATTACGATCCAGTTTTATGTGGGAAAAGAATCAGAGAGTTACGAATCATGAAGGGAATCACACAGGAGCAGTTGGCTGAGGTGACTGGTCTTTGCCTCGATCACGTTAATCGGATTGAAAGCGGCAAGCGAGGTTGCTCCATTGACCTGTTGACGGAGTTTTCCAACTACTTTGATGTCAGTTTGGATTTTCTTGTGCTTGGAAAGGATCGCTCGGCACCAATATCGAAGAAAATTGTGCGCTGGTTGATTCAGGAGTTGACTAAGCTGGAGGAAATTTTATAAGAATTCGACCTACGAGGTCGGCAATTCGACCTACAAGGTCCTAAAAATTCGGCGGCAGCTCAATTACAATTTAATCACAGCCGGGGAACACCGGCTGGCGGGAACTTTGACAATTTCATAGTCATTCATCAGGTACGTTACCGTGTGACAAGCTGCATGGGCGGTACGCCATGACCTCCCGGCTCTGGCCGGAAGCGAGCGAACAATACCAGCTTTGAAATGCCGGACTGCAACCGGCACAGCGACGACACCACACAGGGATAATGATACTTCTGTAATTCGCAGCCCGGCCATAAAGAAGGCGGGGAGGTTAGACGCCTATGGAGCGGTTCCGCAAACCGCCGCCTGATGATTTCCCGCTTCTCAGGGGTGTCGAGGACAAATGTGAGAAAAACCGCTTTATGAAATTTACGGAGCCGGTAGCAGGATATTTCCTTGGTATCGGCTCCTTTGAACATATCCAGGAAAGGAGCCTTTGATATGGATAGAGATTTTAAGCAGTACCACCGTGGGGACATCTATTTTGCAAACCTCGATCCCCACTACGGCAGTGAGCAGGGCGGCATCCGTCCGGTTCTCATTGTCCAGAACGACAGCGGCAACCGCTATTCGCCCACACTGGTCGTTGCAGCCGCAACGAAGCGGACGGATAAGAAGCCCTACCTTCCCACCCATGTGATCTTAAACCACATTCCGGGGATGGAGTACGATGGAGATTCCATGTTCCTGCTGGAGCAGCTCTACACGATTGACAAACATCGCATCAAGGGGTTCGCCGGTCGAATCACCGAGGAACAACAGCGAAAGGTCAATGTGGGGCTTGCTGCCAGCCTGGGGCTGGAGGACATGAACGACGGGAATGTGAAAATCCCGCGGCCAGTCAGGAAGAAACGGTCTTCGCCGCAGGGCGACCCTTCCATGCTGTTCTGCCTTTGCCCGACCTGCCGGAGCAAATTCTTCGACACCAAACAGTATTACATCATCCGGGCAGACCGCAAGCAGAAAGACAAGGATGTCTGCACCTACTGCCAGACCCGTATGGGCTATGACTATTACGTTCTTCCGTATGATTGGGAGGACAGACAGCCGACAGCCAGCGCACCACAGGAGGAAGCCGGCCATGGAATTGCAAGTTGACGAGGAATTTTCCACTCAGATACCACCGCTGACAGATGAGGAATTCGAACAGCTGGAGGAAAATATTCTCTCCGACGGCGAGATCATCAGCCCCATCATCACATGGAACGGCTTCATCGTAGACGGCCATAACCGCTACCGCATTTTACAGGAGCATCCGGAGATTCCTTATAAGACCTTCGAGATGGAATTTCCAGACCGTTACGCTGTGCTGGCATGGATTTGCCACAATCAGCTGGGACGGCGCAATCTGACAGAGGAGCAAAAGAAATATCTGATCGGAAAACAGTACAATTCCGAAAAGGCTTCGCACGGCGGTGAGCGCGGCGCACAGCGCGATGCGGAGACAGGACAATTCACCTCAAGTTCCCCCAGGGGGAACTTGAGGCCGCGAGAAAAGACTTGGGAAAGAATTGCGGAAGAAAATCATGTGGGCAAGAATTATGTTCTGAACGCCGAGCATTATGCCAAAGGTGTGGACGCCGCCGATGAAATCGAACCCGGTATTCGGCAGGATATTTTATCCGGCAAGATTACTCCCACCGCAAAGGATGTCTCGGAAGTCGCTGACGCTGAACCGGAGGAACGCCCGGAGATGGTCAGGCGGCTCCGTATGACCAAAAAGGAAAAGTATGAAGAACTGAAACGGATGAGGGAAATCGGTGAAAGCTTACAGACCGCCAGAAAAGTGACGGAGGAAAGTATGCTGGTTTCAATTTCTGCACTGGTAGATACCATGATGAGCAGTTGTAACCGCTGCTTTCACGAATTCCCCCATCTGCTCGATGACCCGCACTACCGCGCACAGCTCATTGAGATCATGCAGAAACCCAAAAACTACATTATGACGATAGAGACAGGAGGCTCTCCCTTATGAATGAAACTACATTGACCTATCAGGAAATGGCGCTGAGTAGCCGGGAGCTGATCGTACCCAGCAGCTCCTACCAGCGCCCGTTCCGCCCCGAACACGCCGTGGCGATCACCAACAAGTTCGACGAACATCTTGCCAATGAACCGAAGGTCAGCTACCGGGACGGCAACTACTATGTGTTCGACGGCCAGCACACCATCGCCGCCCGGAAGAACCTGAATGGCGGCAATGATGTCCTTGTGAAATGCAAGGTGTATTACGATCTGACCGAGGAGGATGAGGCGCTGCTGTTCGCCCAGCAGTTCGGTGAGTCCTCCGCACTGACTGCCGGTATTCGGATGCGGGCCTTGGTATTCGGGAAAGACCCGGAGGCATTGGCCTTCGTCCATGCGACGGAGGCGGCAGGCATTCATCTGGACTTCGATCAGAAACGTGGCCGCAACCGGATGGGCTGCATCTATACCGCTTTCCGGGAGTTCCAGTGTGTTGGCACAGAGGTTTACACTGAGGCGCTGGAGATTGTCCGGGAGGCATGGGACGGCGACCCGCAGTCCATGCGCGGCGAAATCGTCCAGAGTGTGATCAAATTCGTCTCCATCTACCATGATGAGTACAACCGCCGGAGGCTGGTGCGGCGTTTGAGCAGCTATGACCCGCTGACCATCTACCGGGAGGGACAGGCCATGGGCGTGAATATGCCCGGCCACAAGAAATATCTGTTTCAGGTGTTCCGCATCTACAACGGCGGGAGCCGTAAGACATCCCTGCCGATGAAGTTCTAAGGACAGGCCGTGCTTTCATAGGTATGGAGTAGATGGTTTTAGAACGGATGGAGGAAATGTGATGGCAGTACAGACCATGGAACAGTTAAGAGATACTGACCCCCGCACTGTGAGCCGGGAGTCACTGGTAGAAAGAAATTCGGTCTGCCTCAATCCGGATGCCAGTCATGAGGAGCGCCTGCTGGATTATATCCGGCAGATCAAAAACCCCTACTGCTATCTGGACGGAGGCATGATCGTGAAGCTGTCTTTTCAGGAAAAAGGGCCGACGATTGAGGAACGGGTCAACAGCGTATATCTTGCCGGGGTGTGACATCCTTTACACCCCAACAATCTTATTGTAAGATAGAACCGGGTCAAAACAAATACAGGAACAAGGTCACGGGGCTATGCTCTGCGGCTTTGTTCCTGTATGCTTTTCGGGCGCAGGCGCTGCCTTTCCGTGTAAACGATATGAAGAAATGGAGGTAGGCATGATGCCTGAAAAGATTTACCGCACCGGGATATATGCCCGTCTGTCCCGTGAGGACAACGAAAACGGCGAAAGTAATTCCATCACCAGCCAGAAGGCGATCTGCATGGAATACATCAGCCGCCATTCTGACCTGGAGCTGGTGGAGATTTACGATGAGGACGACGGTTATACCGGCACCAACATGGATCGCCCCGGCTTCCAGCGTATGCTGGCCGATATGCGTTCCGGCAAAATCGACTGCGCGATCAGTAAAGACCTTAGCCGATTTTCGAGGAATTACATTGACGCCGGGAACTATCTGGAGAAGGTTTTCCCGTCCCTCGGTATCCGTTACATCGCCGTCAACGACTGCTATGACAGCCTCGCGCCGGGGAGCGCGTCGGACGCGATCACACTGCCTTTCAAAAATCTTGTCAATGACATCTACTGCCGGGACATCTCGGTAAAAATCCGTACCAATCTGGAAGTCAAGCGGCGCAAAGGAGAATATGTCGGTTCCTTTGCCCCTTATGGCTATGTCAAGTCCGCAGAGGACAAAAACCGTCTTGTGATAGATGATGACGCTGCCGAAGTCGTCACCATGATCTTCGGGATGTTCAAGGACGGCTTTCCCATCCTGCGCATCGCGGAGCGCCTGAATCAGAGCGGCGTACCGACACCGATGGAACATAAGCGTTTGCAGGGAGTCAAATTCCAGACCGCTTTCCGGCGCAGTGAACTTCCCCAGTGGGAGTACAACACGGTTGCCCGGATATTAAAAAATGAGGTCTATCTGGGTGTTCTCACCCAGGGCAAGCGCGGCACCCCGAACCACAAGGTTCATGACATCCGGCCAAAGGATGAAAGTGAGTGGATACGGGTGGAGGCGACCCATGAGGCGCTGGTTTCCTATGCAGATTTCCTTGCTGTTGCAGAATTGCTTCAGCGGGATATGCGGGCGACCGACGCACAGGGCCAGCACTATTTATTCTCCGGCTTCCTCTACTGTGGGGACTGCGGCCAGGGCATGGTTCGCAGGACAATCACAAGAGGCAGCAAGAAATACGTTTATTATAATTGCAGCAGGAACAGGAAAACGCACAGCTGCACACCTCACTCCATCAGCGAGGCCAAACTTCGGGAAGTGGTGTTCCATGCCGTCCACGACCAGATCGAGACGGTCATGCACCTGGATGAAGTCATGGCCTATCTGGAGCGCCTTCCCATGGAAGACCGGCGCGTCTTTAATTATGAAGCGCAGATCACCCGGCTGGAGGAAGAAATTGAGCAGTACAAGAAGCGCAAGCTCCGTCTGTACGAGGATTTAGCTGACGGGATCATCACTAAGACAGAATACACGGATTTCCGCAATGCCTATAACAAGGTGATTGAAGATAAAACCGATGCAGTCCAGCGTATGAAGAAGGAACAGAATCAGGCCGCTGCTTCCGGCATGGGCAATCGTGCCTGGGTGCAGGCGTTTTCCCAATATCAGAATATCGAGGAATTAGACCGCCGGGTGCTGGTGGCACTGGTTGACCGCATTCTGGTCTATGACAATAAAGCAGTCGAAATCCAGTTCAAATACAGGGATGAATACGCTTATGCTGCCGAATACGTTGAACTCTGCGGCAGACAGGCAGGCTGAGAAAGGAGGAACCCATGGCACGAAAGAGCAGAAAAAACACAGTACAGCAGGAACAGCCGGTTGTGGCTGCACAGGTCACATTCGCAACCGCGATTTATGCCCGCCTTTCCGTTGAGAACAGCGGCAAGCAGGACGGTGGTTCCTCTCTCAATAACCAGATCGACGTTTGCAAGGAATATATCAGCGGATGCCCTTATCTGAAGCTGACGGAGGTCTATTCGGACAATGGCAAAACCGGTACGGTGTTTGACCGCCCGGCTTGGAACAGGCTGATGGAGGATGTAAAAACCGGCAAGGTTGAGGCAATCGTGGTTCGTGATCTTAGTCGTTTTGGCCGTGACTACATTGAGGTCGGCAACTATCTGGAGAAGATATTTCCGGCACTTGGGACACGGTTCATCTCTGTCAAGGAGAATTTCGATAACTTCACCTGCGACGGCTCCACCGAGTCCCTGTCTGTGTCGCTGCAAAACCTGATTAACGCCCTCTACGCCAGAGACATATCCCGGAAAGTGGCCACTGCGCTCATCGCACAGCAGAAAAACGGCACCTTCCGCAACAGGAACCTTCCTTATGGATATGTGTGGAATGAGGATAAAACCGCCTACGCTATCGACGAGGAGGCAGCTGTTCATCTGCGGGACATCTTCCGCTGGAAACTGGAAGGGGCTTCGATCAATCAGATATTACAACGGCTTGAGGATTCCGGTGTTTCCAATCCGGAACTCAGAAAACGTGAGAACGGACTCCGCGAAGGTGATTGTGTTGGCCTCGGATGGGGCAAATCAACGATCAATGGTATCCTCCAAAATCCTGTTTATTTGGGCCACACCGTACACGGCAAAATGAGAACAGAGATTTACAAGGGACGCAAAAAGCATCACTGTCCATCGGATGAATGGCTGGTTTATGAAAACACCCATCCTGCTCTGGTATCACAGGAAGACTTTGATGCAGTACAGGCCATGCTTGCAGAGGCCAGCGCGGAAAAGCAGCGCAAAAAGGCTGAGAGCGCCAGTATCCGGGCATCCATGATTGACCTGTTCGATAAAAGATGCTTTTGTGGCGACTGCGGAAAACGGATGTACTTCCGTCGCCATAAGGTGGACAAGGTTGTCCCGGAGAAATGGGCTGGCACTTATAATTGCAGCACATTCACTTCGCGGAGACATGAAACCTGCACCAACCATCATATCCGGCAGGGTGTTTTGGAAGAAAAGGTGTTCCACGCCATTCAGGATCAGCTCAAGATTGCTCTGGATTATGATAAGCTCCTGGGGCTTCTGAAAGGAAGCACCGGTGAAGCGAATATGAAGGAAAAATATAATGCTGCTGTGTCCAGCGTCAGCATCAAGCTGAACGCGCTGAATCAGAAGCGCTCCCACCTCTATGATAATTATGTGGACGGGACGCTCACGGAGTCGGAGTATCTGTATGCCAAACAGACGTATGAGGCTGAGTACGAGCGTCTCACTGCATTGCAGGATGAAGCCATTCAGCGCCGGAACCGCTTTTTGGAATCCATCTCCCCGGATAACCGGTGGATGCACATGATGAAGGCGGCAACTCATGCAGAAGCACTGACGCAGGAACTGGTTGACGCGATGATCGAGCGCGTTCTGGTCTATGAAGATGGCATTGTCCAGATCGAGCTTCGCTATGATGATGTCTATCAGGATATGTGCCGGAGCGTTCTGGAGATGCAGAGTGGCGAGGTACAGAGTGATGCTGCACTGCCTGATGTCGTGGCACAGGATAAGGAGGCGGGCGCATGAATGAGCCGAAAGTAGCAATTTACATCCGCCTCTCCCTGGCTGATGAAGATACCGGTTATCGGAAAATGGAAAGTGACAGCGTACAGCACCAGCGGATGCTGATTAACGACTGGCTCGATCGCCATCCGCAGTTGAAAGATGCGCCGCGGGAGGAGTTCGTTGATGATGGTTATACCGGCACCAACACAGACCGCCCCGCTTTTCAGGCGATGATGAAAAAGCTCCGCACAGGCGAACTGAATGTCACAGTCACGAAAGACTTCTCCCGCGCGATGCGTGATTATACCGAAATGGGAAACTATCTGGAGTGCGTCTTTCCCTTCCTCGGCGTCCGGTATATCTCCATCAATGACGGGTATGACAGTGACGACTACAAGGGTATGACCAGCGGTATGGATGTGGTTCTGCGGAATATCGTCTACGCCTCCTATAGCAAAGACCTTTCCATCAAGACCACCACCGCCAAATACCAGATGATGAAGCAAGGGAAATATGTGGGGAGTGTTGAACCGTATGGCTTTAAGTTTCACCCCACTATCCGCAACAAGCTGGCAATTGACAAAGAATCTGCCGCTGTGGTGCGCCGCATCTTTGATATGGCGCTGGCCGGAAAGACGACCAGCGAGATTGCCAGGACGCTGAACGAAGAAAAGGTTGTCACGCCGGGCGTGTATTACCGCCAAAAACATCCGGAGAGCCACCGCTTTCAGAAGCGAAAGGACGAAAACGGATGGACTATCGCCAATATTCACAATATTTTGCACCAGTATGAATATACCGGCGCAACTGTCGGCCATAAGCGTTCTAAAGTCAGCCTGACCAGCAAAAAGACCGTCTTACATGATAAGGCGGACTGGTTTGTGGTGGAGGGGATGCACGACGCGATTGTCTCCAAAGAGGAATTTGAGCGTGTGCAGGAACTGCTTACGCATTATCAGCAAAGGAAAAAGAGGCCGACAAATTATCCTTTACGGACGATTGTACACTGTTCCGAGTGCCGCAGGGCAATGTCGCGTCGGAAAGGTGCAAACGGGTATTACTATCTCTGTGATACGAGCAAGTATGATCCCAACGCTACTTGCGACCGGTCAAAGCATTTCGAGGAGCCAGATATAGAACGGATTGTGTTGAACGCGATCCAGCATATTCTGACACTCTACCGGAAACAGGCTGATAAAGAAAGCTCCCTGCGGCTCACCCGGAAAGAACGCATGGAGGACTGCACCGCAGAAATCTCCAGACTACAGCGGACACTGGAACGGTATCAGCGGGAGCAGCTTCGGTTGTATGAGGACTACATAGCCGACGCCATGACCAGAGAAAGCTATCTCAAGCGCAAGAGCAAGCTGGCAGACGAGATTAAAATGACCGAGGAACAGGTCGGTGAGCAGGAAAAGCTGCTCCTCAGTCTCGAAAGCCAGGCAAACGCGCAGGAAAATCCCTTGCAGACATTGGAGGCGGCATACACGGGCGCTGATGCCCTGACTGCTGAAATGGTGCAGGCATTTGTGCAGGAATTGTACCTGTATCCTGACTCACAGGTGGAAATTGTATGGAAGTTCAAAGATTTGATTGAGCCGCTGCTGGCTGAATCTCAGGAGGATCAACACGATGGATAAGAACACTGCCGGATGTGACCTTTACAGAGGCTGCATCTGTAAATTGAACACAGAATGCCGGGATAAATCCCTTCTGTCTGTCCAGGCTGATTATTTTGTAGTCATCCGGCAACTCGATGATACGCAGGTCTTGACCGTACCTGTTGTCGCTACACGGAGGAAAGACACAAAGGGCGTCCGTATCAACGGAAAACGCTATTGGGCGCGCGTGATGGCATTTACCCCTGTTCCCATGAACTCGCTGGAGGTTGCCTGCGGAAAGTATCTTGATAATCCATATCAGGCCATCTCAGCAATCTATGACACGCATAACCGTATCCTCGCAGAGCGAAAACGGGTGCAGCGTCAGGAGAAATACGAACAACACCAATGGAAGCTGATGGTGCGCAGAGCGATAAAAGATCAACATGAACAGGAGCGGATGAACGCTCCCATGGAGGAACCCTACGTCCCTGATTATATCGCCAATCATGCAAGGCATCCCTTTTCCGGCGGCGCGATGTGTCCACGGTAGTTTGATTGAGTCGCCGCTGGCGGCAGAAATGGAGAAACAATGATAAACCTTCTTTTTGAAGATACAGAGTCAGCTGACTTACAGGATCGTGTTTGCAGCATCCTGCTGTCGCTGAGCATGATGGCTGATGTGAACCGCCGTGAGGGTATGGTCAATGGAGAGACTGCAAGGTTATACAGACAAGAGTATCCGTTCCATTATGAGACGGCTGTGAAAAACACGCTCCGATTGCTTGGTTGCTTGATTGGAGATGTGGAGTTGTCCAGCGAAAGCCGTATGGCAGGTATCATCCATAACGGATACGAGGGTTTTGAAAGGGTCATGGCATATTGTGAAGATGCTCTTGAAACTGAGGCTTCAATCTGAACGATGTGCATAGGCTGTAATATCAGAGTGCTTACTGACTGAGAAAATCCAGAGGGCTGTGTCCTCCTTCAGCTCTCTGGACTTTCTTTTTTGTTGGTTTTTCCTTGACACAAGGAGACCTGTCCCGGTTTGCCAGGAACTCCGCTATGGCCGGGATGTATATCAACTTCACATTTGCCGAGCATGGAGTCCGGTTTATCGCTATCAACGATAACTTCGACACCATCGACCCAAACAGCATTGACAACGACTTTGCCGGGATCAAGAACTGGTTCAACGACAACCTTACATAAAGAACGATGTTCTCCAGTAAGGTTGCCGTTGATGCTTCTCACGCTTCTACATATCCGACAAAGTTGTAATAAATCTTGATTTCACGTTCATCCTGGCCGTTCACCATCTTGCGCTCGCCAACCTCGATCCGGTTGATGAGCCGCAACAGCGTAGGACGGTCAAGCGTTTCCAGATGGGAGTAATCCTGAATCATGCTGATCCACTCGTCAGCGCCGCTCTCAGCCTGCTCTAAGGCTTCGATCTTAGCAGCGAGTTCCGCTTTCTGCTCCAGCTTTTCCAGGCGCTCATCCTCATATTTGTGCATAAGCTGCACACAGACCGTTTCCGGGATTGCTCCCTTCACTTTGTCCTCATAGGTGCATTGGATCAGGCGGTCAAGTTCGGAGAGGCGCTTCTCGATAGAAGATAGCATTGCCTTCTGGGAACGAACCTGCTCAGCGTCGGCGGCGTGCTTCTGCTGACGAATCTTTTCCTTCAAGTCTTCGGGATTGTTCTGCGCCCACATCGCTTTCAACTGGATGTCCAGCAGAACGATATTGGTAATGACCCTCTGATTGAGGACATGAGCGGAACACGCTGTTTTGCCTCCACAGCCATATCGGTTACAGATATAGCTATGATACGGGGACGCAGAGCCGTCCTTGTGCTTGCGGGATTCGTGACAATGACGCATGGGGCTGCCACAGTCCATACAGTAGAGAAGTCCGGCAAAGAGAGCGGTAGTACCATCTTTTTTTGTGCGGTTGCGCATATTCTGCTCGTCCATCCGACGCACCTGCTCCCAAACCTCCTGCGTGATGAGCGGCTCGTGGGTGTTCTCCACTCTGATCCACTCATCAGTAGGCTTTGGAACCTGCTTGTGAACCTTAT
>JAJQEV010000008.1 GCA_021201475.1 Clostridiales bacterium | reverse complement strand
TCTTTTTCCCCCCCCCGCGGGGGGCGGGGCGGGGGGGGGGGGGGGGGGGGGGGGGGGGGGGGGGCCGCCCCCCCCCCCCCCCCGCCCCTACGGAAGAACGGGAACGCGGAACCCCTTTTGCCAGGGCATGACAGATTCTGACGGCAAGGCCAGCCTGCGTGGCCCCTTTGGCACAGTGACCGGAATGTGATTTCTCCCGCTGAACGGCTTGACGTTTGGCAAATTATCCCTTACAATAGACAAAAAGAAGCACTTTTTGGCGGCATGAAGGGAGTGTATTGCCATGACGCGCATTGCCATTGTGGAGGATGACCCCATCTACAGCGCCCAGCTACAACGGTATCTGAGCAAGTATGAACAGGAATCCGGGGAGAAATTCCGAACCGTCTGCTTCTCCGACGGCGTGGAGTTGGTGGAGCATTACAGCGCGGACTATGACATCCTGCTGCTGGACATTGAGATGCCCGGCCTGGACGGCATGACGGCGGCGGAGCGCATCCGCAGGGTGGACCGGGAGGTGGTCATCATCTTCATCACCAATATGTCCCAGTACGCCATCCGGGGCTACGCGGTGGAGGCGCTGGACTATGTGCTCAAGCCCGTCTCCTACTACTCCTTTACCCAGTGTATTCAGCGGGCCATAGAGCGGATGCGCAAGCGCACGAAGCAGTTCCACACCGTCAGCACCGGCAAGGGGGAGACCCGTAAGCTGGAGCTGTCCCATATCTACTTCGTGGAGGTGCAGGGCCACACCCTGATTTACCACACCGCCGAGGGGGAGGTCACCGCCTCCGGCGCCATGAACGAGGTGGAGCGGGAGCTGGCGGGGCGCTTCTTCCGGTGCAACAAGGGCTATCTGGTGAACCTGGAACACGTGAGCAGCATCCAGGGCGACCTGGTCACAGTGGGGGGCCAGCAGCTCCAGGTCAGCCGGGCCAAGAAGAAGCCCCTCCTGGACGCCCTGAACAACTACATCAATGAGGTAAGCAAATGAGCAGTGAACTGCAAAATATCCCACCCTTCTGGAACGCCCTGGCCCTGTGGACAGCGGATATGCTCTATATCCACTTCCTGCCCCGCCGGAAGGGGCTATACCGCTGGCGGTTCTGGCTCATCGCCGCAGGCTGGTTCCTGGCGCTGTGGTTCGGTATGCGGCAGGTCGCGCCGCTGAACGGGGTGGCGTTCAACCTGGCCTATGTGGGCATTGCACTGCTGACTTTTGCCCCCTTCCTGTGCCTGTGCAAGACCGGGCCGACCTGCTCCGTCACCTACTGCGCCCGCTCCTTCATCCTGGGCGGCTTCACCGCCTCTCTGGCCTGGCAGCTGTACCTCTTCCAGGTGGCCCATTATCCCGCCTGGGATGCTCTGCCGGTGGAGGCAGCCTTTATGCTGGCGGTGTATGGGGTGATTTTTGCGCTGATGTATCTGCTGGAGCGGTATAACCGGAAGCAGATCGCGGAAATGCCCATCAGCCTTCTGTCCTGCGTCAGCACGGTCTTGATCGCCTTCATCATCTATGTGGTCAGCAGCCTCAGCTTTTCCGGCCTGGATACCCCCTTCGGCGGCAGCACCTATGCCGAAGCCTTTAACATCCGCAGCATCGTCTACCTTGGGGGCGTGGCCATCCTCTACGCCCACCATTTGCAGCTGTGTGAGAGCTACACCACCCTGGAGCGGAACACCCTGGAGACCATGCTGAACACCCAGTACACCAACTACCTGCTGAACCAGGAGGCGGTGGACATGGTGAACCGGAAGTACCACGACCTGAAGCATCAAATCGCCATCCTCCGCAACGGGGTGGACGCCGCCCAGCGGCTGGACTACCTGGACCGGATGGAGGAGGAGATTCAGGTCTATGAGACCCAAAACAAGACGGGGAACCAGTACCTGGACACCATCCTGACCAGCAAGAGCATCCACTGCCAGAAGGAGCATATCCAGCTGACCTGCGTGGTGGACGGGGCGGCGCTGGGGTTCCTGGACGTGATGGACTTGAGCGCCCTCTTCGGCAACGCACTGGATAACGCCATCGAGGCCGTGGTTCAACTCCCCGACCCGGAGCAGCGGCTGATTCACCTGTCCGTCTCCCAGGAACGGGGCTTCCTTCGCATCCGGCTGGAGAACCGCTGCCGGGAGGAGGAGACCGTCACCGGGGGCCTCCCCAAAACCAGCAAGCGGGATAAGCGCAACCACGGCTTCGGCCTGAAAAGCATCTGCGCCATTGCAGAGAAGTACGACGGCTCCGCCACCGTCCATGCAGAGAAGGGGTGGTTTGAGCTGCGGGTGCTGATTCCCACAGGGCAGGCGGCGGAGGAGCGGTGTTAGCCGGCGGAGGGGGCCTGTTTCTGAGGCAAAGCTCTGCAAGCCCAATCAAAAAGAGACAAAGCAAACCCCACACGGCGTGTCAGTGCAAAAACGCAGTGTGGGGTTTCCGGTTATCCTTCGCTCTGCTCCTGCTTGGGCGGGGCGTCCGCCCCGCTCCTGGAATGGTGGTGGCGGGGGCGGTGCCGTTTGGCTGTGGCCTGGCCTTCCTGGTTGGAGGGCTGCCCTTCCTGGGGTGCGGCCTTCTTCGGCGGCTGGGTGCGCTTCTTCCTGGGCTGGGCCTGCGGGCGGGGGGCCTTCTCCCCTGCGCTCTGGGCGGCGGCCTCTCCGCTCCGGGGCTTCCTGCTCTGGGAGGCCCTGGCGGGATGCTCCGGCTGGGCCGTCCTCTGTCCGCTGTCGGCGGGCCTGGCGGGGGCGCCCTCCTCCGGCAGCTCGTACCCGGCGGGACGCCTGCCCTTGCCGGAACGGATCACCTCAATCTCGTTGGTGCGATAGGTGCGGGGGGGCTCCGGGTCGTTGTCCAGGGTGACCTTCACCTGCTCCGTCAGGAACTGGACGGCGTTGACGGTGCCCACCCCGTCCGGGGTTTTCACCAGGCTCTCCAGCTTGGGGGTGGTCTTCAGCAGGGCCTCATAGGTGTCCTGCTCGTATTTCAGGCAGCACATCAGCCTGCCGCAGGCGCCGGATATCTTGGTGGGGTTCAGGGAGAGGTTCTGGGTCTTGGCCATCTTGATGGACACCGGCTGGAAATCCGACAGGAACTGGCTACAGCAGTAGGAGCGGCCGCAGATGCCCAGGCCACCCAGCATTTTCGCCTCGTCCCGCACGCCGATCTGCCGCAGCTCGATGCGGGTGTGGAAGACGGAGGCCAGATCCTTCACCAGCCCGCGGAAGTCCACCCGTCCGTCGGAGGTGAAGTAAAACAGCACCTTGTTGCCGTCAAAGCTGTACTGAACCTCCACCAGCTTCATGTCCAGGCCGTGCTCGGCGATTTTCTTCTGGCAGATCTCATAGGCGGACTTCTCCTTCCGGCGGTTCTGCTCCACCGTCCGGGAGTCCGCCTCGGTGGCGATGCGCAGCATGGGCCGCAGGGTGGAGACAAGCTCCATCTCGTCCACCATGGTGTTGGACTGAGTACACTGGGCAAACTCCACCCCCTTGCTGGTCTCGATGATGACGGACTGCCCCACCGAGACGTGTACCCCGTTGGGATTGAAATAATATAGCTTGCCGCCCGGCTTGAACCGGACGCCGATCACTTCGGTCATAATGCTCCTCCCTGTGCCGCCGGAGGTCCGGGGCACACGATTTATTTTAGTTTGAGTTGGTTTTCGTTCTGGGGCGAGGGTTGATTGCGGCGGTGGTGCCGCCGCTGCCTGTTCTTCCTATCCTGTAGGGGCGGCCCTTGGCCGCCTGGGGTAAGCAGGTGGTTTTCGCGGGCGGCCGAGGGCCGCCCCTACACATACGGGGGTCAAACCCCTCCGGCGCTCCGCGCCACCTCCCCTTTCAGGGGAGGCAGAAGCTAGCGGTTCTTTCAACTCTGAGGCTCCCCTGAAAGGCAATGTCATCAATTTAAGGGGATTGCACTCCTTAGACAAGGATACTATAAGGAACTAAGGCGTTTGCCCTCCGGGGGCCCCATTTCTTGCTCCGCCAAGAAATGGGGGAAAGAAGGCGGCT
>JAJQEV010000123.1 GCA_021201475.1 Clostridiales bacterium | reverse complement strand
TCCCCCATTTCTTGGCGGGACAAGAAATGGGGCCCGCCGGGAGGGCAAGAACTGACTTCCTTTATCCATCTTTCCCTAAGGAAAAAACCTTAAATTGATGACATTGCCCTGAAAGGGGAGCTGTCAGCGAAGCTGACTGAGGGGTCACTAGCAGCGAACAGCTAACAGCCAACAGCTCCGCCCCGAAGGGGCGGCTAGCCACTAGCCACTAAACATCCCCTCACACATTGAACAGGAACTCGATAATATCCCCGTCCTGCACCACATACTCCTTGCCCTCGGAGCGGTACAACCCCCGGGCCTTCACCTCGCTCATCTTGCCGCCGCAGGCCATCAGGGTGTCAAAGGAGCAGACCTCCGCTCGGATGAAGCCCCGTTCAAAGTCGGAGTGAATTTTTCCGGCGGCCTGGGGAGCCTTGGTGCCCCGCTTGATGGTCCAGGCCCGGCACTCCTTCTTGCCGTCGGTCAGGAAGGAGATCAGCCCCAGCAGGGCATAGCTGGCCTGAATCAGCCGGTTCAGTCCGGAGTCGCTGAGGCCCAGATCCTCCATGAACAGGGCACGGTCCTCCGGGTCCAGCTCAGCCAGCTCTTCCTCGGTCTTGGCGCAGATGGGGATGACCTGAGCGCCCTCCACATCGGCCCGCTTTTTCACGATTTGATAGTATTGGTTCCCCTCCGGGTCGGCCACGCCGTCGTCGTCCATATTGCAGGCGTAGATGATGGGCTTGGCGGACAGCAGCCCCATCTCCCGCAGGGCGAACTGCTGCTCCTCATCCTCCGGGTCAAAGGGGAAGGTACGGGCGCTCTTGCCCTCGCCCAGGTGGGCCACCAGGGGATCCAGCCAGGCGACCTCCGCCTTGGCGGCCTTGTTGCCGGTCTTGGCGGCCTTGGTCAGCCGGGCCAGCCGGTTCTGGGCCAGCTCCAGGTCGGAGAGCACCAGCTCCAGGTCGATGCACTCGATGTCGCCGTCCGGGTCCACCGCCACCGGCTTGGTGGCGTCCTCCACGACGTGAATGATATTGTCATCGTCAAAGCAGCGCACCACATGGACGATGGCGTCGCACTCCCGGATGTGGCCCAGGAACCGGTTGCCCAGCCCTGCGCCCTCGCTGGCGCCCTTCACCAGGCCGGCGATGTCCACAAACTCCACCACGGCGGGGGTCTTTTTGTTGGGCTGCCAAATTTCCGCCAGCTTGTCCAGCCGTTCATCGGGCACCGGCACCACGCCGGTGTTCGGCTCGATGGTGCAGAAGGGATAGTTGGCGGCCTGGGCGTTTTTGGTGCTGGTGATCGCATTAAAGAGAGTGCTCTTCCCAACGTTGGGCAGACCCACGATTCCTAATTTCATAAAGGGGATACTTCCTTCCGTCAAAAGCAACAGGGCGCAAGCCGACCGATGCGGCTCGCGGGATATTGCATAAAGTTATTCACCTTTTCAGTATACGCAAAAGAGCGGCGGTTTGCAAGTGTTTTTCACCTTTTTCAGGCAGAATCCCGCAAAAGAGCGGGCCGAACAGGGCTGCCCCGTCTTGCAGCGAAAAGCGGCGGGAGATGCTTCTTCTCCCGCCGCCTTCGCCTTTATGCTCCCCGATATTTTTTCCGGGTGGCCTCGCCGCCCCGCAGATGGCGCTCCGCCCGGTTCTCATCCAGGACAGCCCGCACCTGGAGGTAGAGGGCGCGGTTCAGGCAGGGCAGCCTGTCGTGGAGGTCCTTATGCACCGTACTCTTGCTGACCCCGAACTCCTTTGCCGCCGCCCGCACCGTCGCCCGATGCTCCGCCACCCATTCGCCCGTCCGCAGGGCGCGTTCCTCAATATCCTGCTTCAAAGACAACACTCCCATGGCTCAGCCGTCCCCGCCCCGGTGTCCGGGGCGGCGGCCTTGCTGTCACAGCTTATGTGCGCGGCGGGCAGGAAATGCCGCCTCCTGCGCCGTGCTCCGGGAAAATGGCAATTCTGCCTGTCGATTCCTCTCCGTTTATGTTATAATACTATACGCAGAGGCATCTGCGGCGGGATGTGGCTGCAAGGGAAGGGCAGAGGACCGGGAAGAACCGTCACTGCGACGGAGTGAGAATACGGGCGTCCCGCCGGGCGGGGACAGGGCGGGACGCTGTGGCAATGGCTGAGGAATGGAGATGTGCCGCATGGCTGACAGGAAGCGAATCCGTTATTACAAAACCTTTCAGGACGATTTCGTGGAGAGTGCCGACCAGGAATTTGCCCTGCCTGAGCACTACGCCTGGATACGGGACGGCAGAGGGGCCAGGCTGCTTGGGGCGCTGCTGTACGCAGCGGGGTACCTGTTCGCGGCGGTATATGGGAAGCTGTGCCTCCACCTGAAAATCGTGCGAAGCGTGGACTGGAAAGCGTACCGCGACAGTGGAGCCATGGTCTACGGGAATCACACCCAGCCCATTGGAGATGTGTTTGTCCCGACGCTGGTGTGCGCTCCCAAGCGGTGTTACGCGATTGCAAGTCCCGCCAACCTGGGGATTCCGGTAATCGGCCCCCTGTTGCCCTGGATGGGGGCGCTGCCCATACCGGGCAGCCTGTCAAAGTTGCCTCAGTTCCTCCGCGCCGTGCAGCAGCGGCTGCGGGAGAGGTGCTGCGTTGTCGTTTACCCGGAAGGGCATGTCTGGCCTTACTGCACCCAAATCCGCCCTTACCCGGAGACTTCCTTTGACTATGCAGTGAAGAACTGTGTCCCCGCCTTCTGTATGACCACCACCTATCAGGCGCGGCGGTTCTCCGACAAGCCGAGGCTCACCGTCTACATGGACGGGCCGTTTTATCCTGACGAGGGCTTGTCCCGACAGGAGCAGAAGCAGCAGCTACGGGACCAAGTCTTCGCCTGTATGGAGAAGCGGAGCCAAAACAGCACATATCAGTATGTGGAGTACCGGCCCGCGGTGGATGAGCCGATGGACGGGAATACCTGAAAGAAGCGAAAACGAGCGCGGCCTTTCCTGTGGAAAAGCCGTGCTCGTTTGTTTTTGTGCAGCGTCCGGCGCTGCGGTTTCGCAAAATCGGGACGAAGCGGAGGCTACCCCATCAGACGGCGGCAGCCTGCTCCGCCTGAGTCGCCCCGCCGTTCATAATCAGCATTTGCAGCCGATTCTCAACGTTGGCGTAGCTGGTGTCCGGATCCAGATCCAGCGGCAGAATGGAGATGTCCGGATACGCCTCCTTGAGCCGCTTGATGACGCCCCTGCCGCAGACGTGGTTGGGCAGGCAGCCGAAGGGCTGCAAAATGATAAAGGACTTGACCCCTTCTTTGGCGTTGTGAGCAATTTCCGCCGCCATCAGCCAGCCCTCTCCGCAGCTCAGCGTCTCAGGGATGATGTCGCTGACCTCCTGGTACAGATCCTTCGGCTTCTTCGCGTATTCATAGAGCGGGTGCCGAATGGCGACCTTTTCCAGCTGCTTCTGCACATAGTCGAACAGGCCCTCTACAAGCTGGGGATAGGGCGGGATATTGGCGTGATAGTCCTTGATCTCGCACTCTGTCGCCCGGAAGTCCTTCCGCAGCTGGTCGGTGATGCGGGGGAAGGCCGTCTCCATGCCGTTGGCCTCCAGGTATCGCTCGATGTTGAAGTTGGAGCCCGGGTGATAGGTCACCAGCAGCTCACCGGTGACGAACACCTTTGGCTTTAAATGGCTCCGGTCATAGGGAATCTGCCCCATCCGGTCGATGCAGAGGGCGAACGCCCGCCTGGCGCTGTTCACGCCCTTGCGGATGCTCTCCGCCAGCTGGGCCACGCAGTCGTTATAGACCTCGTCCGTCTCGCCGGGATGCAGCTCATAGGGGCGTATCTTCCGGCTGAGGTTGGTGAGGATGTCCAACATCATAAACGTCCAGACCGCCTCCCACACTGCGCTGACGCCCAGCACTGCAACGCCGGGGTGCATCTCCTTCGTGTCGCCCATGTCCGTAGTCACGATGGGTACCTCCGCAAATCCGGCCCGGTCCAGGCCCTTGCGGAGCAGCCCCGCATAGTGGGACATCCGGCAGTCGCACTGGAATTTCACCATGGCCACGGCCACCTCGTCCTGCCGGTAGTGCTCCTCCTGGAGGGCGCTGATCAGCTCCCCGATCACCATCTGGCAGGGGAAGCAAATGTCGTTGTGAACATACTTCTTGCCCAGGGCGATCTGCTCCCGTCCGCCGATGGGCAGGGTCTGAACCTTGTAATGCTCCTTCTCCATGATGGCGGAGAGCAGGACGGAGACCTCTTTGGAAATGTTAGGGACAAGGATGGTGCGCGTTTTCTTGTCCTGCCTGTAGAATTTTGTCGGGCTGGGTTCAGGCAAGTCCCGGTGCCAATGTTCCAGCGCCTCCCACAGACGGGCGTCCCGCCGCTTGATTTCAATGGTCTCAAGGAAGGACTGAATACGAATCCCCAGGGAGCCGGTGGCGTCGCTCTCGTCCACCTTGAGGATCAGCGGGGACTTGCCGCCGCTTTCGGTGAGGATACGGGTGATCTCGTCGGACAAAATGGCGTCGTGGCCGCAGCCGAAGCTGACGATCTGCACATATTCCAGCGCCGAATCTTTGGCGGCCAGCATAGCGCCCTCCAGCATCCGGGTGTGGAAGTTGTTGGTGATTTCGATGGTGGTGTTCTTCAGGTCCTGCTCGCTGAGGTGGGGCAGGCTATCCACGGTCAGCACCGGCACGCCCCGTTCCTCGAACCGCTTGAAGATGTCGTGACAGATGAAGGGGTCGGTGTGGTAAGGCCGTCCTGCCAGCACCACCGCATAGGAGCCGGCTTCGTGGGCCTGGCGGATGACCTCCTCTCCCCGGCCCGTCAGAGTGCTGCGGAAGGTGTGTAGCGCCTGTTCGCCATCGTGAAATGCGGACTCCGCTTCTTCCCTGGTGACGCCCAGGGTCTCCACCGCATAGCGGCAAATCTGCTTCTTCCGGTCTTTTTCTGCAAACCAGTGGAATACAGGGGTGTCAAACACCACCCTGCCGTCCTGTTCCGGGTTTTGAGAATTGCGCACCACCATAGAATAGCCCTGAAGAACGGAGCAGACATAGGGGCTGAGCTTGTCCACCCCCTCCGGGGGCATATGCATCACATAGGGCAGGAAAATGCGGTCTGCCCCTGCCTGTGCCAAATCCATAATGTGGCCGTGCACCAGCTTGGCCGGGAAACAGATGGTATCTGACGCCACAAATTGCAAGCCCTGCTCGTAGAGCGCTCGGCTGCTCCTGTGGGAAAACCTCACCCGGTAGCCCAGCGCCCGGAAGAAGGTACTCCAGAAGGGCATACTGTCCCAGAACTCCAGCACCCTGGGCAGGCCAATCACTTCCCCCTTGTCCGGGGCAGCCTGATGATAAGGGTAGTCCTGAAACAGCAGCTGCTCCCGCTCCACGAACAAATCCGCCGGTTTTTCCCTGGACGTTTTTTCCGGCAGGGCGCCGTCCTGCGTCTCCGCTGCCCCCTTCTCGCACCGGTTGCCGGAGATCCACTGTCTGCCGGTGGAGAAGCGGACGATGGTGCGGCTGCACCGGTTGCCGCAGCCCAGACAGGGGACGCCGGTCCGGGTCTCGTAGGAGAACCGCTCCACCGCGTCAAAGCCGATAAAGGAGGACGTGCTGCCGTGACCGTAGCCGGATTCCTCCACCTGACGCTTCACCGCCAGCGCCGCGCCGATAGCTCCCATCTCGCCGGGGTAGGGGGCCAGCTTCACCTCCGTGCCCAGATATTCTTCCAGCGCCCGCAGCACCGCCCGGTTGCGGAAGGTGCCGCCCTGCACCACAATGCAGTTCCCCAACTGGGCGGTGTTGGAGATGCGCACCACCTTGGTGAACACGTTCTCAATGATGGAGCGGCACAGCCCCGCCATAATGTCGTCCGGGCCCTTGCCCCGCCGCTGCTCATTGATGATGGTGCTGTTCATAAACACGGTGCAGCGGCTGCCGAGCCTGGCGGGCGCTTCTGACCGGAACGCCGCCTCTGCGATTTCCTCCACGGGGATGTTCAGGTTCACCGCAAAGTTTTCCAGGAAGGAGCCGCACCCGGAGGAGCAGGCTTCGTTCAGCATGATATTGGTGATGATGCCGTCCTCCAGCCAGATGGCTTTCATGTCCTGGCCGCCGATGTCCAGCAGGAAGGTGGCCTCCGGGTAGTAGTGGGTGCAGCCCAGGGAATGGGCCACCGTCTCTACGGTGTGGTAGTCCGCGCCGTAGGCCTGCGCCAGCAGATTTTCCCCATAACCGGTGGTGCCAAGGCCCAGAACGGTCAGCTGAATGCCCTGTGCGTCATACTTCCGCTTCAGGGCGTTCAGACCGTCACGTACCACCAGCAAAGGCTCTCCTTTGTTGTTTGCATAGAAGCGGTCCACGACCCGCTCCTCCTCGTCCAGCAGGACAAACTTGGAGGTGGTGCTGCCGGAGTCGATGCCCAGCCAGACCCGCAGTTCTCCGTTCACCGGCTTCGGCGGACAGAGGTCCCGCAGTTCCCGGTCATGCCTTGCCTGAAAGATGCGCTGTGCCTCCAAAGAAGGGAAGAAGGGCTTCTGCACCTCCTCCTCTGCGTGAACCGATTCCTCTGACTGCGCCAGCCGCGCCAACAGCTCCTCCAGAGTGGCTGCGTCCCCGTCATTGGGGAAAAGCCGGTCGATGGCGATGGCCGTGCCGTAGGCCACGATGGTTTCCGGATGTTCAGGGCGGACAATATCGGCTTCCGTCAGGTGCAGACGCTCCGCAAACACCCGCACCAGGGTGGGGTGGAAGGTCAACGGACCGCCTTCAAAAATGATAGGAGCTTTCAGTTCCAGCCCCTGAGCCAGCCCGCCGATGGTCTGCTTCACGATGGCGTGGAAGGTGGACAGGGCAATGTCCTCCTTCCTGGCGCCTGAGAGCAGCAGCGGCTGGATGTCCGTCTTGGCGAACACGCCGCACCGACCGGAGATGTCATAAACGGTGCGGCCCTGCTCCGCCAGAGCTTCAAACTGCTCCGGCTCCACGTTCAGCAGGGCCGCCACCTCGTCAATAAATGCGCCGGTGCCCCCGGCGCAGCTGCCATTCATCCGCATGTCGGAGGTCTGGAGCTGGCCTTTCTGTTCATCGTAGTAAAAGAACACGACCTTCGCGTCCTGACCGCCCAGCTCCACGGCGGTTTTCACGTTGGGATACAGCGCCCGAACGGCGGCGGAGTTGGCCACCACCTCCTGTATGTAAGGGACGCCCAGTTTTTCCGCAATCGGTCTGCCGCCGGAGCCACAGACTGCTCCACGGAACCGCTCCGCGGGGAAGCGTTCCGCCGCCTCCCGGAGCAGGGTGTCCACGGTCTCCTGCTGTCTGGCGTTGTGCCGCACATAGCGTGCGTGGAGCGTCTCCCCGCTTTCAGGGTCGGCGACGACCACTTTGACGGTTGTGGACCCCACGTCGATTCCAAGACGAAGGGTTTCGTCTGTTTCTTCCACAACAATACTTCCTTTCTGTGCGCTCACTGCTATTCGTCCCTCGGCGGCCGCGGAATCCAGCCGGCAATGTCGGACACGTCGAAGTCATAGGTCAGTTTTTTGCCATAGGCCTGCTCATAGGCGGCTGCCTTCTGCCGATAGTCCTGCGCCATCATCTCCTCACTGTTGACCCGGTCGCTCTTGGACGGGTCGGGGAAGATGGGCGGGAGGACGTGCATGACATACCGGGTCTTGTGGAACTGCTCGTTCTCCTGCCCCGGCAAATCCCGGATCTCCACAAAGCAGGAGACCACAGGCACATGGTTGACAGCGGCATAGTAATAGGCCCCCCGCTTGGGCGGGCGGGGCTTCCGGTAGTGGAACCACATCTCCTGTTCCGGGTAAATCAGCACGGCGTGGCCCTGTTCCAGCCGCTCATGGAGCATGGGGCCGAAGTGCTTGCGGAGATAGGTGGAGTTGCCGGACAGGGGGATGATGTCCTCGTGGTTCATCAGAAACCCAAGCCATCCCTTCATGGCCAGGTTTGTCTCCTGGCTGACCATGTAGAGCCGCTTGTAGCCCGCCTTGTTGATGGCATAGCGTACGGCCGTGTTGTCCAGGGGGCTAAAATGGTTGCTGGTCACGATAACTCCGCCGTGAACTCCGGCAAGGTTTTCCATCCCTTCGATTTTGGTGCTGCGGTTCAGGAATTTGGTGGCGGTGTCCAGCAGTGCCCTGGCGCAGACGTTGCAAAACCGGTAGCCGAAGGTTTTGTAGTTGTCCAGGAAATGTCGGGTGATGGCCTCCCGCTCCTCTCTGGACAGGGCAGGGTCGTCCACCTCGACTTTGCAGTTAAAGTCTCCACGCTCTGTGGCGGCGCGGATGTTGGCCACCACCTGTTCCTTGTTGCCTCCAATCAGCATATACGAATTTTCGCTCCTTTTTCTCCCATCTTGCGGAAGGTCACCGGCATATCGCCCGCCGTAAGACCCTTGTGAATGAGCCTTTCCAGGCTGGCGCGGTCAGACGCCTTTTGTTCCTCAGAGTAGGTCTCTTTGTGATGCACGATGTCCTCATAGAATGGCGACTTTTCCGCGCAGCGCCAAAAGTAATCTTCATAGGGGATATTGTCATAACACCAGGGCTTCTGAAATAGGTTGTAGTGAATCAGGTCGGGATGCTCCAATATCGCACCCGTTCCCCCACCCTCCGGCGGCATGGTATCCCAGCGATCGTCCAGGTAGACGATGCTGCCGTTGCACATGGCGTTAAAGTAATCCTGATCCGGAGCAATGCAGTCGAAGTGATAGGTTTCCAGCAGGCGGAGGAAGTGATTGGAGAAGCTCACCTCCCGCAGCTTCTTCAGGTTCATCAGCAGGACGCCGGAGTTGATATAGCGGTCGATGGGAATGCCCAACGCATCCTGCGTATAGTGTACCAGTTCGGGGATAGGGGCGATGGAGCGGTCAGGGCAGGCCCCGATGATATTATCCCCCAGTTCGGTTTGGAATAGTTGGGAAACGTCACCCGGCACAACGATGTCGCTGTCCAGATAAATGCACTTGTCATACTCGGGAAACAAATCGGCAATAAAGAGCCGGAAATAAATTGTCAGCGTGAAGTAATCGCACCGCAATCTATTTTCGGCCCGGTCGGTGATGCCCGCCATCTTATCCTTCATTTGGAGGAAGTGAATTTGAAAGGGCGGCTTTACGTTGGATGAGAGCTTCCTCCGGCTCTCCTCGGTCAAATCCTCATGGAGGACGATGATTTGATAGGTGTACGCATTGGATGCGTGTTCCATCATGGAGCGAATCGCACAGTCCAGATAGGGGGCATAGCTCTCGTCCACAGTGAAGAAGATAGGAATCTCATCCTGATTCATAGCAAGGATCCTTTCATTTACCCTCAAGGGGTACTTTCGGGGCTTTGCCCCTCCGCCGTCAAGCGGCACTTCCGCTGCGCTCCCTGCCTGGCGGTGGTGACATCAGTATACTCCTGCAAAATGTCATCATATTCATGCAGCTTCAGCGTTTCATGCACCTGCTCGATTTGCCAGGGCTTCACCGTCAGGGTATGTACCCAGGGGAAGAAGCGGAAGCTGGTGGTGAAGTGCTGAAAAATCGTGTTCTGATGCAGCTTGCGCTGCTCGTTATAAGCCCGGCTCCAGATTTTTTTAGACTGAGCCAGCTTGTTGATGGCGGACTGATCCGGCATGAACATTTGTTTATCGCGGCACATTGCCCTGCACCGGGCGAACAGACCGGTCTCCCGAATTTGCGCCAGGTTCAGCAGCAGCACCCCGGAGTTGACATAGTCCATGCGGAGCGGCCGATTGTGGAAGAACCATCTTCCATAGTAGTCCAGCACGCCGGCCAGCTCGCATCCCTCCAGATCCTGATGGTAAAATGCGCTGTAATCCTGCCGGCAGACCACGTCGTTATCCAAATACAGGATGCGTTCCGGTAACTCCGGCACTTCGTCGGCAAACAGCCGCAGCATACAGCAGGGGGTGAACCGCGTTTCGAGATTGGCTTGGGGCGGCTCCGCCCGGAACAGCCCAGTGGCGTCGATGCGCGTGACGGAGCTCTCGCGGTTTTGCCTTTTGACATAGGAATCCAGATATTGAACGGTTCCCTGGGAGACGGGCATGATTTGCCGCTCCTCCAGCGTCAGATCCATCGTCATCACGAAGACATGCAGCGGCTCCGCCGTGTGCCGGAGCAGTGACAGGACAGAGATGATCAACCCGTCCTCAATATTTCTGTCCCCGCAATACAGGACGTTGACGCAGTTCGCCGACAGGCTGTCTTGTTCCCTCATAGCTGTATTCCCTCTGCTTGCACCGCAGGTGCATGGCCCGCACCGGTGCAGTTTACCGTGCGACACATATCGCACACTATTATTATATCCCCCGTTCAGGCATTTATCAATGGACAAAATTCAACAAGTGTCGCAAAAAGGACCTGCCGACGGTGCCGGAACGGGGTGCGTCTGACGCACCCGGACGCAAAAAAACGCGAGGCCAACTCCTTGGCGGAAGTGGCCTCGCAAATGGGAAGTCAGGCGTCTCGTGTCATCTCAGGCAGGTACCAGCTGGTAAACATAGTTTGAATCATGTCCAGCAAATCTTCATCCGGCAGCGCATCCTGGCTTTGCAGATTGATGGATATGGCGTGAAAGATTCCATAGAAATACACATCCCGTATAATCCGCTTTTTGGGGGTATCGCTGCCATTCCAATTCAAATAGGCTCCGACGTTGTCTTTGGCCTTCCTCATAAAATGGGCGCGGTTCTGCTCCGACATCAGGATGGACACCCTATCTTTGTTCTGGTGACAGCAGCTGATAATCGTCTCGAAAAACTGCCGTTCTCCCAACGGCATTTTCCCATATCGGTCTTCCGCTGTTTTTCGTGTCATTTGCAGAAACTCATCCTCTGCGTATTCCACCAGCGCATAGACATCCTCAAAGTAGCGGTAGAAGGTCGTGCGGTTGTACCCGGCAAGAGAAGTGATTTCCCGAATGGTGATTCGGTTGATACTTTTCCCCTTTGCTAATTGAAAAAATGCATCGATAAAGGCTTCCCTTGTCGCGTCAGTGACTTCCGGCTGTTTTTTCATAAATGTGTACGCCCCCTGAACCTATATTTATAATGAATTTGCGGTTCCATTTCAATCATAATTATACAACAGATGTCGCCAGGAAGCAAACAAAAAATATTTTGTGCGACACTCGTTGCAAATTGTTGCTTGATAATTAGCAGAGAGTGTGATAGAGTGATAATACAACAGATGTCGCAGAAAGTTTTTTTGGATTGCAAACCGCAAAAAATGCTTTTATCAGGCTCTTTTGCCGAAATGTACAGCGTTTTATTGCGCGACACATGTTGTAATTTGACGCTCGATGATTAGCAGAAGGTGTGGTAGAGTGACAATACGACAAATGTCGCAAAGCGAATCCGAAGGGATTCATTCAACCCATCCATTCCATGACAGGAGGAATTTCAATGCTTCATATTTTCAGTAATATGAAAACCAGGGACCGGTGGCTGGCGCTGCTATGCGTGCTGCTGGTCTGCGGCCAGGTCTATTTTGATTTGCGTCTGCCAGATTACACGGCGGAAATCACGGTGCTGATCAGCAGCGAGGTCACAGAGCTGTCGCAATACTTTGTGGCCGGCAGGAATATGCTGGGCTGCGCCCTGTGCAGCGCCCTGTTGACGGTGGTAGTCGGCTATCTGGCAGCCATGATTGCGGCAGACTTCTCCTTTGATGTCCGGGCAAAGCTGTTCAACAAGGTGGCGGCCATGGGCAGCGGCGAAATTAAGAAATTTTCCACCGCCAGCCTCATTACCCGTACTACCAACGACATCACCCAGATTCAGATGATCATCGCAATGGGGCTTCAGATGATGCTCCGCGCCCCCATCATGGCGGTTTGGGCCATCATTAAAATCGTCGGGAAGAGCTGGCAGCTCTCTGCCGTGGTGGCCGCTGCCGTGGTCATTGTGGTGGGCGCTATGATTATCCTGCTGGCGATTATGATTCCCAAGTTCCGCATTGTCCAGCGGCAAATCGATGATGTGAACCGGCTCACAGACGAAAATCTGAGCGGCATCCGGGTCGTTCGGGCCTTCAACGCGGAGCAGTATCAGGAGGACAAGTTTGAGACAGCCAATGACAACCTGATGCGAACCCAGTTGTTCACCGGCAGAGGGATGGCGGTGCTCTCCCCCATTATGATGTTCGTGCAGAGCGGCGTCAGCGTAGCCATCTATTATGTGGGCGCCTGGCTCATCAACGCCATCCATGTACCGCTGGACGGTACGGCAGAAGCGATTATGGCGTCCGTCTCTGAGCGGTCTGTCATGCTGGGCGAGGTCGTTTCGTTCAGCTCCTACGCCCTGTATGTCATCATGTCTTTCGTCATGCTGCTGATGATTTTCATGATGCTGCCCCGTGCGCAGGTGTCTGCAAACCGTATCAATGAGGTCATCGACTGCGACATCGCTGTGCAGGAGGGGACGGAAACGACCTCTGAGGAAACCGGAAGCATCGAATTCCGGGATGTGTCCTTCCGCTACCCGGACGCCTCCGAGGACTGCCTGAAGCACATCTCCTTCTCGGCCAAGAAGGGCGAAACCGTGGCCTTCATTGGCGCGACCGGTTCCGGAAAATCCACCCTTGCAGGGCTTGTCGCCAGGCTCTATGACGTAACGGACGGAACCGTTCTGCTGGACGGCAAGGATGTTTCCAGTTACGACTTTGAAACGCTCTACGACAAAATCGGCTATATCCCCCAGAAGGCAACCCTGTTTGCCAACACCGTGGAGGGCAACGTCGCCTTTGGTAAGAGCGGGCACACGCTGACCGACGCAGATGTGGACAATGCCCTGGACATTGCCCAGGCGACGGAGTTCGTCCAGGAGATGGACGGCGGGAAGGACGGCTGGATCGCCCAGAGCGGCTCCAACGTCTCCGGCGGCCAGAAGCAGCGGCTGTCGATTGCAAGAGCGATTGCCAGAAAGCCGGAAATTTTGATTTTCGACGACTCCTTCTCCGCGCTGGACTATAAGACGGACCGCACGCTGCGGCAGAGAATTAAAACAGATTTGAAGGGGACGACCTGCCTCATCGTGGCTCAGCGCATTGGCACCATCCGCAATGCGGATAAAATCGTGGTGCTGGACGACGGCGCGGTGGCCGGGATCGGCACCCATGAGGAATTGATGCAGAACTGCTCTGTTTACCAGCAGATCGCCCTGTCGCAGCTCTCCGCCGAAGAGCTTGCGGCGAATGCGTAAGGAGGCGGGTCTATTATGGCAGAAACCAATCAAACCAGAACATCCCCACGGGCAGGTATGCCGATGCGGCGAGGACCTATGGGTCGCGGCCCCATGGGCGGCGGAGGCGGCGGAAAAGCAAAGGACACGAAGGGCGCGTTGCTGAGCCTGCTTTCCTATTGCAGAAGTCAGGCGGGCATCATCGCCTTGGCGCTGGTGCTGGCAGCTGTCGCCGCAGTCTTTACCATCATCGGCCCAGACCAGCTCAGTCGGCTGACTGACTACATTTACGATGGGCTCTCCACCGAAATCGACATGGTCGGTGTCCGAAACGTAGCGCTGCTGCTGCTGGGGATTTATCTGGCCAGCGCTGTCTGCAATTTCGTTCAGCACTACATCATGCAGACCGTGACCCAGCGGACCGCGAAGCGGCTCCGTGGGGACATCGACACCAAAATCAACCGGCTGCCGCTGAAATATTTCTCCGGCAACGCCGCAGGCGACGTGCTCTCCCGCATGACCAACGATGTGGATATGATTGGGCAGGCCATGTCCAACAGCCTGTCCAATCTGGTCACAGCCATTGCACAGTTTGTAGGCTGCCTGATTATGATGTATTACACGGATTGGATACTGGCCACCACCACCGTCCTCTCTACCCTCATCGGCCTGGTGCTGATGGTGGTCATCATGAGCCGATCTCAGAAATACTTCACCGCCCGGCAGGAGAGCCTGGGCGCCCTGAACGGCTACATCGAGGAGATGTACGCAGGCCATGACGTCATCCGCATCCTGAACGCTGAGGACGAGGTGAAGGACACCTTCTCCTCCATGAATCAGGCGGTCAAGGACGCCAACTTCCGCTCCCAGTTCCTGTCCGGCCTGATGCAGCCGCTGATGACCTTCGTGGGCAATCTGGGCTATGTGGCGGTCTGCGTGGTGGGCGCCTGGCAGATTATCGAGGGAAATATCACCTTCGGCGTCATCACCGCCTTCCTGATTTACACCCGCCTGTTCGAGTCCCCCCTGCGGCAAATCTCTCAGGCCATGACCCAGGTGCAGTCCTGCGCGGCCGCGTCCGAGCGTGTCTTTGAGTTCCTGGCCGAGGATGAGATGGAAGACGAGTCCGGCAAGGTACAGCACATTGAGAGCGTCCGCGGCGAGGTAGAGTTCCGCCATGTGAAGTTCGCCTATCCCAACGCCCCTGAAAAAGAAATCATCCACGATTTCAGCGCCAGGGTGCAGCCGGGGCAGAAGGTGGCCATCGTCGGCCCCACCGGCGCGGGCAAGACCACCATGGTCAACCTGCTGATGCGCTTCTTCGAGCCGACGGGCGGAACCATTCTCATCGACGGTGTGCCGACCACCGACATCCCCAGAAGCAACGTCCACAGCCAGTTCGGCATGGTGCTCCAGGACACCTGGCTGTTTGAGGGAACGGTGCGGGAGAACCTGCTCTATAATACGGAGGGCGTTACGGAGGAGCAGATGGTTGAGGCGTGCAAAGCCTGCGGCATCCACAACTTTATTCAGGCGCTGCCCAAGGGCTATGACACCGTCCTGACCGACAACACCGCCATCTCCGCCGGGCAGAAGCAGCTGATGACCATCGCCAGAGCCATGATTCAGAACAGCCCCATGCTGATTCTGGATGAGGCCACCTCCAGTGTGGACACCAAGACCGAAATGCTGACCCAGCAGGCCATGGATAAGCTGACGAATAAGCGTACCAGTTTCGTCATTGCTCACCGGCTGTCCACCATCAAAAACGCCGACCTCATCCTGGTCATGCGGGACGGCGACATTGTGGAGCAGGGCAGCCACGAGGAGCTGCTGAAACAGAACGGGTTCTATGCGGAGCTGTACAATAGCCAGTTTGAGCAGGCGTCCTGACTGGAAACGGCCAGGGGGACCCTGTATAAGCGTCAATTTCAATCAACAAACTACAATCGGCCCTGAACGCTTTGTTCAGGGCCGATTGTAACATCTTGTATCATCATCACGTTTCCGCGCCGCTTTCGCCTTCGCCGCCGGACAGCCTGGCGTAGAGCGTCTCCACGGCATCCTGCAGCGCCGTCCGAATATAGCCGGGCTGCTGCTGGGATTCATGGCGGCCGGGCAGCACGCCTTCCGTATCCCGTGCCAGGATGGCGTCGTCATAGATATAGCCGCTCTCTGCCAGCAGGCTGCCGTCATGATTCTGGACGATGGCATCGGCGGGCAGCTGCTCCAACACGGCCCGCCCCAGGGAGGTGTACAGTTCGCCGCTGACCCCAGCCATCCACAACGGGCCGATGCCCGTCAGGTGGACGCGCACCCGGTATGGATTGCCGTCCCTGCCGGGGGTCTCCGCCCAGGCCACGCCGCTGCAGATTCTGCCCCGCTCCACATCGCAGGAAATGCTCCGTATCACCCGCAGGGTGTCGGCGTAGTGCTGGGCGGCCAGGGTGTTCAGCATCATCAGGGGCGCAGATTCGCCCGCAGGGAGGATGTACTGGGTTTGCACGCCGGTGGTTGGGTCGGGATAGAAAATTTCATTGGACAGAATGGGGTTCACGTCCCCCGCCGCGCCGCTGGTCCACAGTGCCACCGCGCCGGGGTAGGCCCGCTCCAGCATCTGGCTGACGTTGCCCCCCAGGTCGCTGCTGAGCAGCGTGCCGCCGTCCCTGCCGCACCGGTTCCGAATCATCACGCAGTTATGCACCGCGTAGTTCGTCAGGAAGGCGATGGGAGTACCGTCCAGCCCTTCCGCTTTCAGCACGAAGAGCCGCCGGTCTACGGGGGCGGAGAAGTCCCGCCCCAGCCCGCATTGGACGGCGACGGAGCCGTCCGGTTGGGTGACATAGTAGTCCTGCACCCGGCTGACGTTGATATAGCTCTCGCCGTTCCCCCAGCCCAGCCGGGCGGGGCGCAGGGCGTCCAGCGCCTCCCCCACCGCTTCCAGCAGCCGCTCCTGGAGGAACGCCTCATACCGATGGGTGGCCTCCTGCACCTGGACGGGCTTGCGCAGGATGAAGTTGGGTCCCTCGTTGGGCCGCCAGCCGCCGATGGGGGCGGTGTGGCTGTGAATGGCCAGGAGGGAGATATTGGTCGCTGGGATGCCGGTCTCCGCCGTGACGGCATCCAGGTTCGCCTGGGGACAGGGCACCTTGTCGCAGTCAAAGCAGATTATCAGCACCGTGTCCGCCCCGGCCCGGAGGGCCAGCGCCCGCACATACAGGTCGTCCAGCACCTCGGTAAAGGTCACGTCCTGGAGGCCCCGCAGCTGGGGCAGCCACTCCATCGGCGGCGTGATGCAGCGCCGGGCCGCGCCGCAGAGGATCGGGGCATTGCTTCCCATGGTCAGTCCTCCGCCCCACTGTCAGGGGTGTAGAACCGCAGCGCCGAGGGGGAGACGGCGGGAACCGTCTTGCCTGTATCCGTCAGCAGCCCCTCCTCATCTGCGGAGAAAACAGTGATGTCGCCGGACACCATGTTGCCGGACAGCAGGAACCGCCCGTCCGGGGACAGGGCGATCCCCCGGGGTAGATTGCCACGGCTCTGCACCAGCTGGCAGGGGGTGGGGCGGCCTTCCTCATCCAGGCGGCACACTACGATTAAGTTCAGCCCGCACAGGGTACAGTACAGCACCTTCCCGTTGGGGTGGGCCAGGATGTCCTGAGCGCCCACCGGCTTCCCCTCTACCATGCCGGGGTCCTCCGGCAGCAGGTAGACCTTGTCAAACCGCTCCAGAGCGCCGGTTTCCTCGTCATAGTGGAAGCTGTTCAGCTGGGCGTAATTCTCGTTATTGACGTACAGCACCTGTTTCGTGGGGTGGAAGGCGGCGTACCGGGGGAAGCAGGCCACCTCCGGCGCTTCCCAGCAGCCCAGGGCCACCAGCTTGCCTTCCTCCCGGTCGATGCGGTAGGTATAGACCCGGTCCATCCCCTTGTCGCAGACCGCCAGCAGCTCCCCGCTGGGGCTGGCCACCACCGCGTGAAGCCGGGAAATCACCTGCACCAGCTGGACGTGACCGGACACCGGATCCACGTTCACCTGGGAGTGGGGGCCCTTCCCGCCGGTGCCGGGGGTCAGCGCCACATCGCAAACGTCGCCCAGGCTGCCGTCGGCGTTGATGCGGAACAGCACCAGCGCCGTGTCGTCAAACAGCACCTCGTTGCCGAAGCTGCCGTCGGGATGGCGGACGATTTTCGTCACGTGCCAGGGGTCGGCACAGTGGCAGGTTACCAGGTACTTCCCGCTCTTATCCAGGCACAGATAGGACGGCTCCGGAGAAAGGGAGTCCTTCTGATTCATCAGGGTCAGCCGACCGGTCTCCGGGTCGATAGAGAAGGCCAGCAGGTAGCCGCCGCCGCCGACCTCGCCCCGGCGCTCACCACACTCGTCGTTGCTATAGAGGATGCCGTGCCGGGCGTCCAGCCAGAGCTGCCCCGCCGCCACCTCCGGGCAGACTGTCTCGATCAGCGTCAAATCGCCGGTCTCCGGCTCATAGGCAAAGACGGAAATGCCCTTGCCTTTGGCTGGCTTAGCCTGGAAGCTCCAGTTGCCCACATACAGAAACGTTTTACCTGCCATGTTCATGTCTCCTTTCGTCCACTCTGCCGAGCGGGCGGTGATTGTTGTCTGTCAGCCGTGCAGCTCCTGGAGCAGCGCCAAACCCTGCTCCGCGAACCGCTCCGCCGCGCCTTTGGCTACAAAGCTGCTCTGAGCCTCCCAGGTGAAGCAGTCATAGGCCCCGGCGTCCGGGATGTACTTGAAGCCGCCGTTCACCATCGTCACCAGGAAGGTGTGGGGATAGGGGGAGGCCGCCTGGATGGCCTGCTGGGTGGGCTGGTTCATCTCCGCCTTGCCAAAGACGAAGGCATAGTCCCCAAAGGTCAGGGCGGACACGTCCACCTGACGTTCGCCCTCCTCCAGCGGATAGTCCATCCCCAGGGCGGGGGCCTTCTCGATGCGGCCCATGGCCTGCCAGGGGAAGGACGTGCAGGCGGCATTCAGCCCGGCGGGGGCTTCCCCGGCGTTGGCATGGGCCGCAATGGCGACGGCGTCGCTGCCCATCTCCGCCCCCAGAGCATCCACCAGGGCGAGGCCGTACTCCACGCCCTTGTCTACGGTTTTCACTGTGCCGTCGGGCTGCACCTCGTCCCACAGGGCGGTCTCCCGGGGTACATGGTTGGCCGCCGCACTCATCAGGAACAGGGTGGGCGCGCCGTACTGGGCCTCCATCACCTGACAGGCCCTGCCCGCCACGTCGGAGGACACCAGCCGGAGGTTCTCCGCCATCCCGGCGTTGTCCACGGCACAGGTTTTCAGGGCGTAGCTGATGCAGAAGGCCACCGGCTGGCCGTCTGCGCCGGAGAAGCGCAGCACCGTCATCTCCCGGTTCGCCTCCTGGCTGCCGCCCCGGCCGATCCACCAGCCGGAGGGGGTCTCCTCATCCCGGTTGCAGTTGACGGCGCACTGGCCGGAGGCGCAGCCCACCGTCACCGGCTGGAGGGATGCCGCCGCCTGTTCCGCCGCCTGACGGACGGCGGCCAGCACCGCCTCCCGGTGCAGCTCGCCAGCCCGCTCCGCGCCTTCCGGCCGGGCGTGAGGAGGCATCATCATGGGGTTGTGGGGGGTGGTGATGGCGTGGGTCACATGGACGAATACCCGCTCTGCCGCCACGCCGCAAACCGACCCCACCAGCTGCTGGATTTCCGCAATCATGCTGTCAGGCAGCATGACGATTTCAATGGCGACGATAGCCGCACCCGCTGCGCCGTCCTTCAGAGTCAGTACCCTGACCCTGGGGTCATCGTGGATCCCCCGGAAGCCCTCCAGAGGGAACATCTCCGCCGGGAAGGAAATAACGCCGCAGCCCGCGCCTGCCTGAAAGTGACTCATAATGCTTTGCTCCTTTCCAATCTTGTCAATCATCGATCATGGTCTGGTCATAGGTGAAGTGATAGCCGTGATAGTAGAACTCCCGCATATTGGGGTTCACCTTGAAGAAGCCTCCTTTGGGGTGATCCTCCGGGTGGGGAATCTGGCAGTCGTAGATCAGACGCCCCCGGGCATCCCGTTCCTCACTCCTGAGAGGGGGCGCCTGCCGCTCCGGCGGCTCCTCGGAGGGTTCGCCCGCGGCAATTTTGCAGGCGGCCTCATAGAAGGTCTCCAAAATCCCGTCCGGCAGCACGCCGCCGCCGCCACAGATGCGGTCAAATTCGCCCCTGTGGGCCAGCAGTTTCTCCAGATCCCGCTTCCATTTGGCCACGGAGCCGTTCAGGGTCTTCATGCCGATCATCAGCTCGTCACCGGTGAACAGCAGCCGCTCCTTCCGGTCCAGCAGGGCGATACCGTCCTCCGTGTGGTCGCCAATGCGGAAGACCTCCAGGGGCCGCCCCGCCAGGGGGATGATGTCGCCGTCCCCCACCGGGGTCTTGGGATAGTCCGGGGCGGGGAAGCCCACCCCGTCGAAGCTGGGGAAGGGGATGGAGGCCCGGCTCAGGGCCTCCTCACCCATGTAAGCCATGTCAAAGTAGCAGTTGTTGGCCGTATGGTCAAAGTGATGGTGGGAGTTCACTACCCAGGGCACCGGCTTGCTGCACAGCCCCTCCAGGTACTCCCGCAGGTTGCCTGCGCCGTAGCCCGTGTCAAAAGCCACGCCGCCGATGTCTCCGGCAATCAGGTAGTGATAGTCGCCGGAGCTCATAATCATCCAGGTGTCCTCCCCGATTTGGGTGGTCTCGTAATAGGGGACGTCCATGGGGGTCAGCGTGCCGTCCTTGTGGCGGATGAGCACATCGTGCTTGGCAGAAAAGTCAACGGGTTTCATTGCTTGTTCTTCCTCCTTTTTGCTTGCGCTCTCCCGGGAAGGATGGCCGCGTTTCCGTTTTGACAACCGGGGTGGAGCCGCGCATCCACACGGATATCTGCCTGATTGATCCCAAATCCGGCGTGTCATCCCCGCCGCCGGAGCTGCCGCAGGCCGCCAGGCTGAAGGCTGCGGCCAGGGTAAGGGTCAGCGCCAATAGTTATTTCATACGGTATTCTGCTTTTCATTTTTTCAGGACTTTTTAAAACTTATGTACCCTTTCATAGGAAATTATAGCACAGGGGCTCCTGAAACGTCAATGAAGAATTATGCAGTGTTTTATCCGCTTTTCGCATAAAGCCCGCTTTTTATTTTTATCCTGTGCGGATTACTGCCCAGTGAAGGGACGCCCCCTGCGCAAGGTCTGTGGGAAGAAGCAGGGGGGAAACATCTCTGCCGGAGCGCCGGGAGCGCAGTCACCCGGTCAAACAGGATTTTTCCTGTGCAGCATAGGATGTTTCGTGTTGGACTTGCGGCCCATTCCGGTTTATGATAAAGGCAGCTAAAGCAGCGAACTCGCTGCACAGAATCACCCTGAACACCGGGGCAGGCATCAACGCCCCGGGCAATACGAAAGGAAGGACTCATTCTATGTATAACAAACTGCCTGAACTGTCCCTGGCCGAGCAGCAGATGCCTCTGGCCCGCTTCTACTATGGCTACCCTGTCCGCGACCTGCCTCAGGAGGTCAAGGATGTTATCTTCGGCGACCCCATCGACCCCTCCGAGGCCATCCAGCCGGAAAACTTCCTGGACTGGCTCCAGCCCAAGGGCCAGTACCTGGAGCACGAGAACGCCTACTGTATGTTCGCTGACGGCAGCGGCTACATCGCCACCTACATGAAATTCCCCAGGGATTTGGATGTGAAGAAGGTGTTCTGGTACCTGAACTGGCTGAACTTCCACTGCAAGAGCCAGCCCGAGGGCACCGGCAACCTGCGCTATAAGATCTGGAACCCCGCCGACCACTGGAACCATTACTTCGTCAACTGGAAGGACAAGAGCGAGGGCATCTTCACCACCGAGAGCCTGGACATGGGCGAGGGCGACCGGAAGTATGACACCCTCCGCCACGCCTACGACCTGAAGGAGTACGGCCTGACGCAGGAGAAGATCGACGAGATCGAAGCCTCCGGCATCGCCTGCCCTCTGAGCGGCGACTGGGAATCCTTCGACTTTGAAGGGGCCCACCTGACCCTGGGCCAGATCCGGCCCTGCCCCGACGGCGGCTTTGAGCGCCGAAGCTGCGAGTGGATCGGCTGGCGTCCCGGCAAGGACGGCAAAATCGAGCGCATCGAAAAGACCCCCTGCGACGAGGCTTACCTCCGCAAGGTGGCCTACCACACCCTGCTGGAGTGGCAGCACCTGGGCGACTACATTGACGACCTGTACGACACCTATCACAACAAGCCCAACGACGCGGACTGATTTGCCCAGAGGTCAGCTATATGCCAAAGCAATTCCATCTGCTGAGCCAGACGTTCCTGAACAGGATGCTGAAGGGCTGAGGAGTTCTCCATAGACGTAATGACCCCCCTGGCATCGGGTGTTTCCCGACGCCAGGGGGATTTCTGTTACGGTTCCTCCGCTGCCACCTGGCGCAACACGTCCACGAACCGCTTCTCCGCCTGGTTCAGGTGCTTCCCCTTGGGGTAGACGATGGAAAGGTCGGTGGGCGGCACATCCCGAATGGGATAGCACCGCAGCGCGCCCACCTCCGGGTTCAGCAGCGCGCCGAACCGCCGCCTGCAATAGTCCTCCGGCCCCAGGAACGCTCCGGTTCCCGTGCTGCACAGGGAGACCAGCAGCCCGTTGTCCTCCGACTTGAACGCCTCCACCGGGGTGAAGCCCGCCGCCTGGAACAGCGCCTCCATGGTGGGGTGCAGCCGCTTGTTCTCGTAGAGCAGCAGAAAGGGCAGGGCGCGGAGGGCGGCCAGCTGCCCCTCCGTCAGCAGCTGAGTCTCCACAGCCGCCCACGCTCCGCCGAACACCTGCCGGGCCAGGGCCCGGTTCACCACCACTGCGTAGGGGTCGCCGGTGATGAGGGGGATGGCCTCCATGCCCTTCTCCACCGGCCCGCCGCGGAAGGTCAGGTCGGCCACTTCGGTGGAGTGGGCCGGGGCGACAGACACCTCGTACTCCGGATACCGCTTCGTGAACCGGCTGATGGCCTCCGGCAGGAAGGGGGGCATATCAAAGGGCTGGACGCCCAGCACGATGGTGCTCCGGCAAGTGTTGCTGACGGCGGCAATTTCCCGAAGCATTTTGTCCTGGGTGTTCAGGATTTTCCGGCCACCGCTGACAAAGCACTCCCCCGCAGGGGTCAGCGTCAGGGTGCGTCCCCGGTTCAGCAGGGGGGTGCCGATTTCCTCCTCCAGCCGCCGGATGTTCTCACTGAGGGACTGCTGAGAGATGTACAGGTTCTGCGCCGCCTTAGTGAAGTTCCGGTACTCTACCACTGCGAGGAAATACTCGATGTTCTGAAAGTTCATACGCTCCTCCTTTTGCCGCTGGCCGTGAGAGTGACTCCTTGCCCTCATTATAGCACAGCGGGAGCAGTTTGCAACAGGAAAAATCCTGTACAACGTGATGCTTTTCGTGTTGGACTTTTCCCGACAGGCGGAGTAAGATAAAGACGATAAAAATGAGGCGTCTTGTTGATTGGAGGTTTATATATGGAACAAAACAAAATGGCAACCATGCCCATGAAAAAGCTGCTGCTGGAAATGTCGGTGCCGCTGATGCTGTCGCTGCTGATCCAGTCGCTGTACAACATTGTGGACGGCATCTTCGTGGCCCGGCTCAGCGAAAACGCCCTGACCGCCACCTCGCTGGTGTACGCGGTGCAGTTTCTGATGGTGGCGGCATCCGTGGGTACCAGCGTGGGCCTGAACGCCCTGCTCTCCCAGAAGCTGGGCAAGGGGAAGCCGGAGGATGCCTGCCGGGTGGCCACCACCGGCCTGATTCTGATGCTGGCAACGGCGTCCGTTTTTTCGCTGGTTGGCATCTTCTTCTCGGATCCTATCGCAAGGGCTATGACCAGCGACCCGGAATTACAGGCGCTCTGTAAGGAATACATGGGCATCTGTGTAGTGGTCTGCCACGGAATGTTCCTGCACATGTACGGTCAGCGGCTGCTGCAGGCGGTAGGCAACACGATGCTCAGCATGGTCACCCTGATTATCAGCGCCGGCACCAACATCATCCTGGACCCCATTATGATTTTCGGTCTGCTGGGCTGCCCCGCCATGGGCATCCGGGGGGCGGCCATCGCCACCGTCATCGGTCAGTGCATGGGCGGCGCCTCGGCGCTGATTCTGAACCGCTGGAAGAACCCCACCATTCACGTCCGGGTAAAGGGGTACCGCTGGGAGTGGCAGGACGTGGCCGACATCTACCGGGTAGGCCTGCCCACCATGGTGATGCAGGCCATTGGCAGCGTCATGACCTTTGCCATTAACGCCACGCTGCTGACCGTCTCCTCCACGGCAGTGGCCTTCTTCGGGGTGTACTACAAGCTGCAGAGTTTCCTGATGATGCCGCTGAACGGCCTGGGTCAGGCGGTCATTCCCATCGTGGGCTACAACTATGGCGCAAAGGACGGCAAACGCATCCGGGAGGTGTGGAAAAACATCATCCCCGCCGGGGTCATCTTCGCCCTGGCCGCCACGGTGATTTTCCTGCTGCTGCCCCGTCAGCTGCTGGGGCTGTTTTCCGCCAGTGAGGAAATGCTGGCCATCGGCGTTCCTGCCCTGCGCATCATCTCGGTGACCTTCGTCTGCGCCGCCGTGACCATGCTGTGCGGCTACTTCGCCTCCGGCCTGGGCAACGGAATCATCAATATGGTGGGCGGAGCCCTGCGGCAGCTGGTGCTGCTGGTGCCGCTGGTGTACCTGTTCACCCGGCTGTTCGGCATTTCCTATACCTGGTACGCCATGTGGGTCGCTGAACTGGCGGCGGTGGTGTACAGCGCCATCAGCACCCGCCGGGAGATAAAGCGGAAGGTTGACCCGCTGCTGGAGGACGTCAAAGCGGATTGAAAACTGCAATAGAGAAGCAACGCCGCCTCACCGCTGCAATGCGGTGAGGCGGCGTTTTTTTGCGTTGGCGACGGTTCCTTCCTCAGATAAGGGAGGGGTGAGGAGAATATCATCAACTTAGGACGCAATCAATCCTGGGCTGAGGGGAGCAGCGCAGCCGCACAGCCAGATGTTATCCACCGTTGAAATATAAAATTGCACGTTCCGCCCGCCATCGGCTAGGGAGCGAAGCGGAAATGCCGCTTGACGGCGAGGGCGGAACGGCAATCGTTCCCAGCCGCCATGGGCGGCAGTCTCACCAGTGAGAAGTCACATCGTCTCTAACGGGATAGACCACCTGATTGAGGGACAAGGCGAAGCCCACAGTGGGATAGGAGGAGGGTTCTCAGGGGGGAGCGAGTCCCCGAAGCTCCCCCCTGAGCCGCCCTCTTTTGCTACTTTTCTCGGCGGAGCGAGAAAAGTAGGCCCCGCCCTGGCAAGGGCAAATGCGCTATTTCA
>JAJQEV010000003.1 GCA_021201475.1 Clostridiales bacterium | reverse complement strand
GGGAGATGTGAAAAATAGACAGCAGTGGGGGCTGCGGGGCTGCTGATAGAGGGCGGGGGATACGTCGTGGCCGCCGGTCATCAGCAGGCCGTCGCACCGGTCAAAGACCTCCAGTGCGTCCGCCTCCGCCTCTGTCAACGGCAGAATCACGGGAATCCCGCCTGCCGCTTCTATGCCGTTCATGTAACCGGGGAGCATCCAGATGCTCTCCTTTTCATCGTCCCACAGGGGGACAACTGCGATAAGGTTCTTTGCCATGATGCCGCCTCCTGAACGTTTGCGCGGTTGGGGGAGTTACCGCTCCCTCACAAGCTATGGTACATTACATGAATGTCCTCATAGTGGCCGTCCTTCATGCGAAACCCCTTCGGTATCGTTCCGACCTCCTGGAATCCCAGCCGTTCGTATAAATGTCGTGCGTGGAGATTGCTGTCCACCACAGCGTTGAACTGCATGACGGAGAAGCCGCTGCCCTTTGCCTGCGCCAGGGAATCCCGAACCAGCGCTTCCCCGATGTGAAGCCCCCGGGCCTCCGACCGGACGGCATAGCTGGCGTTGGCGATATGCCCGCACCGGCCGACGTTGTTGGGGTGGAGAATGTACATCCCCAGCACGGCGTCGGTTTCCGTATCCACCGCGAGGCCGGTATAGGTCTGAGCGCGGAAAAAGGCGTCCGCCTCGGCCTCCCCCAGACACTCCGTCTGAGGGAAGGCGACGCCCTCCTCCACCACTTCGTTCCAGATGGCCCTTGTCCCTGACAGATAAGCGGCGTCATATTTCTTTACGATGATTGGCACGATGGTTTCCTCCAGGTTCCGAGTGAGTGCGTTATTTCTGTATGCCTGCCTGATAAACTGAAATTTATCTCTTTGTCCGTGTTTTTTTAATAAAAGGTCTATTCATGTATTTGGGGTTAATAAATAGCAAATAAACCAATACAACGACTATCAAAAGAACCGTGCTAGCATTATGCATTTCACTGAAATAACCGAACAAGAAAATCATCGCTTGCACACTGCAATAGGCGAGTTCAATCATCACATTCCGTCTGTACTGTTTTACATCCTTTTCATAGTTCAGGTTATGCATCATCCATACAGAAGCAAGCAGAATTGGAACCGCCTTAATCATAATCTCAATCATCTTATCTGCTCCGTTGGTTGCTCCAAATGGCTGCATAGCAACATTTAAAAATGCAGCTTGCGCAATGATGGCTATTTTAGATAGATTTAGATGCAAAATATGGTTGTCTTTCTTGACCTCCCTGATTTGTGGAAGGTCATCATCGGTGTCAAAATCATCGTTCAGCAGATAGTCAGAAGTCACACCAAAAGCCTTACTAAGTTTCGCGACATTGTAAGCATCTGGCACCACCGTACCATTCTCCCAACGAGATATAGTCTGTCTTGAAACATTCAATTTTTCTGCCAAATCTTCCTGGGACATTTTCTGTCTTTTACGCAAGGTAACAACTGTCTCTGATAATCTCATAATCAATACCTCCGTGGTTTTTGATACAATGATTGTAGCAGAGCAGATGCAGAACATCTACCACATCAGGTTTACATTGCTGCAACAGGTTGTTTACATTGCTCCAGGTTCCAATTTGCGGCCCGGCTTTACCGAGCTGCCTGGTGGGTCAAGTCTTATATCCGCTTTGACAGCACCCCATACTTTTCAGGGTGGCGATAGCGCCCCATCACCTCATTTGCCCGGTAGTCCCGCAGCATATCCAGGTCGACCTCCGCGATATAAACGCCCTCCTGTTCCGGCGCTTCCAATACGCACATATCCCGCACGTCCGGTTCCTCCCGCAGCCATGCGACGCCGTCAAACACCGTGGAATGTCCGTTGCAATCCGGCTGCCCGCTGGGATAGTTGCAGGTGGCAACGGCGAGCATATTTTCATAGGCCCTGGTGCGCAGGGCGCAAAGCCTGTTGAGCTCCATGGGGCAGGCGTTGGGAGCCAGGATCACCTCCGCGCCCTTGAGCATTAAAATCCTTGCGCTCTCCGGAAACTCCCTGTCGAAGCAAATCATGGAGCCCACCTTGACGGTGGCGCACCCAATGTCCAAATCTGCAACATAGAAGTCCTCGCCCTCCGCAAGCACCCGCTCCTCCGCAAACGCACAGGTATGCACCTTGGAATAATGAAGCGCCTCCTGCCCGTTCCTGTCAAACAGGATCATGGAGTTCAGCGGCCTTGGGGCGTGGGTTTCCAGCAATGTGATGCCGATAGCAAGGTGAAGCTCCGCCGCCAGCCTGCGAAAGCCCTGTATAAAGTCGCTTTCGGGGGAGACAGACAGCGCCTCTAAGGCCGCTTCCTCCTGCGGAATCGCATATCCGCTGCTCCACATTTCTGGGAAAAGGGCAATGTCCGCCCCCAGCGCCTTTGCAGTCCTACAGGCGGCTTCGCCTATCCTGTATTGCGCCTCCAGGCTGCCGCCCGGAAGGAGTTGCAATAATGCAAGTTTCAGCTTCATAGTATCACTTCTCCAAACTCTGACGGGGAAAGGAAGGGGCGATTCGGCGCGACAGCCCCGTCACCCCGTAAAGGAAATCCGCTTCTCCAATAAATCCAGCGGCACCCGGCTGTCCTTGGCCGGGCCGATGTAGTAGAAGCCGTTGGCCCGATAGAACCGCTTGCCGTACTCGTTCACCGGGGAGCAGCGGAGCCGGAGCCTCTCCCGGCCCAGGGGACGGCAGACGCTGACCGCCTCTCCCAGCAGCTGCACCCCCAGCCCGTTCCCACGGTAGGGCGGGCAGAGATAGCAGAAGGGCACGAAGCCCACCCGCTTTGCCGCGTCCCGCTCCAAGTCCAGCTGGAGCATACCGACGATGCGCTTGCCGTGCATGGCCACCCGGACGCTGCGGGGGTCATACTGGGCGGCGGCCAGGGCCACCCGGTAAAAGCCCTCCCCGTCAAAGGGGGCGGTTCCGTGGATCTGCCGCCAGGCGTCCTGCCGGAATTGCAGGTAAAGCTGCCGCTCCCCCACCGGGTCCCAGTTCCGGAACCACAGGTTGGCCTCGGAGATGCCTCTGGAGCCCTTCCACCAGGTCTGCTTCCCCAGGGTGGACAGCTCCCCCGGCAGGTGGCAGGCGTCCGCTTCCCACAGGATGCGGGGAGCGCCTCCCTCCAGTTCCACCAGGGAGACGCCGGTATTGTCGCTCCTGGGCACGTCCTTCAGCCGCTCCAGCGGCCAGCCGTGGCACCAGCACAGGAAGATGCGGATGGCCATGGAATGGCTGACGCAGGCGATGGTCTTCCCCTCCTGCTCTTTGGCCAGGCGGAGATAGGCGGCGATTTGCCGGGCCTGGAGCTGCTGGTAGTCCTCCCCCCAGCGTGGGGGCTGATAGGCCGGGTCGGCGGAGCGGAACCGGCGCATGGTCTCCGGGGCCAGTTCCATGGCCTCGCCAAAGGGCATATCCTCCCACTGGCCCATGTTGATTTCGATGAGGCCCCTGTCCCGATACAGGGGAACGCCCTGCTGGTCGGAAACGGCCCGTCCCGTCTCCATGGCCCGGTAGAGGGGGCTGGTAAAGACGGCGTCCACCGGCGTCTTGGCAAACCGTTGCCGCAGGGCGGCGATTTGCCGTCTGCCCCGCTGGGTGACTGCGGAGTTGTACTGCCCCTGTATCCTGCGGTACAGGTTGCCCTCCGCCTCCGCATGGCGGATGATGTAGATTCGTGTCATGGTTGTTCTCTCTTTGCAAAAAAATATGCATCTGCCCCATGGAGCCAACGCATCGGCGTAAGATGCAATTTATCCAGGGGTAAGGGGTGCATCGCAGCCATACAGCCAGATGTCCTCGACCAAAAGATAACAAAATTGCCGCCCGTCCCGCCGTAGGCATAGGGAGCGCGGCGGAAATGCCGCTTGACGGCAGGGACGAGGCGGCAATCGTTCCCAGCCGCCATGGGCGGCAGTCTCACCAGTGAGAAGTCACATCGTCTGCTGCCTGATAGACCACCTGATTGAGGGACAAGGCGAAGCCCACAGTGGGATAGGGG
>JAJQEV010000028.1 GCA_021201475.1 Clostridiales bacterium | reverse complement strand
CCAGCGGGATAGGGGGAGGGTTCTTAGGGAGGGGCGAGGCCCCGAAGCCCCTCCCTGAGCCGCCCTCTTTTGCTACTTTTCTCGGCGGAGCGAGAAAAGTAGGCCCCGCCCTGGCAAGGGCAAACGCTTTATTTCCTTATAGTATCCTTGCCTAAGGAGCACAATCCCCTTAAATTGATGACATTGCCCTGAAAGGGGAGCTGTCAGCGAAGCTGACTGAGGGGTGGGAAGGCCAGACTGAGGGATTTCTTTGGTACATTTAACCGAAAACTTGATTTCTGTGCATAAACGGGGAACCCCTTCCATGTCCGGAAAAATTGTGGTACAATAGCCGCAGGATAAAACTATCTCCGGTGGGAGGCTGTGACAGTTTCCCCCGGAATCGGGAAAGGAAGCAACGCCATGATTGCATTTTTAACCAGCAGCCCCGCCATCCCCAAGGATGCGGAGCACCCCTACAGCGCCAGGGAGGTCAACGGCGCCAACGGCCTCATATACCGGCTGGCCGCCCTGTGGAAGCCAGGGATGGAGGCGCTGTTCATCAGCGCCGCCCCGGCAGAGCATGAGGAGAATCTGTCCCGGGCGGCGGAGCTGGGGGAGGCCTTCGCTGTCTCCGGCCTGCCCTTCGCCGGGGTGGCGGTCTGGGACGGGGCCAGCGGGGACTACTCCGCCGAGACGCTGCGCCGGTTTGACCTGCTGATTTTAGCGGGAGGACACGTCCCCACCCAGAACGCCTTTTTCCAGCGCATCGGCCTGCGGGAGAAGTTGGAGGGCTACCCCGGCATCGTGCTGAGCATCAGCGCAGGCACCATGAACAGCGCGGAGGTGGTCTACGCCCAGCCGGAGTTGGAGGGGGAGGCCCTTGACCCCGACTATCAGAGGTTCCTACCCGGTCTGGGTCTGACCAAGGCCATGGTGCTGCCCCACTATCAGGCGGTGCGGCGCGCAACGCTGGACGGGATGCGCCTCTTTGAGGACATCACCTATGGAGACAGCATGGGGCGGGCGTTCTACGCCCTGGTGGACGGCAGCTATCTGCTGGTGAAGGATGGCGTCACCACTCTTTACGGGGAGGGCTACCGCATCGCGGACGGCAAACTGCTGAACATTTGTGCAGCGGGCGGCTCCGTGGTGCTGCCCGTGTGAGTTTGCGTAAGCTGCACAGGATAAAAGGAGACAGCCGGCCTGCTGGCCGGCTGCCTCTTTGCGTGAAAAGGTTCAGAATGGTGCTGCGCTCCGCCCCGGTGGGGGCGGAGGGGGCAGAATTACTTCAGGCCCTGCTCGTAGGCTTCGATCATCTTGCGCACCATCTGGCCGCCGATGGAACCGGCCTGACGGGCAGTGATGTCGCCGTTATAGCCCTGCTGCAGGTTGACACCCACCTCGTTGGCGGCCTCCATTTTGAACTTGTCCATGGCCTCCCGTGCCTGGGGCACGACGATCTTATTGCTGCTACTGTTAGCCATACTCGTTGCATCTCTCTTTCTAATCAAGATTCGACCCTTCCTGAGTGGAAGTGACGAGTGTAGTATGAGAAATTCAACCCGAACTATGCGGCGCAGCGCCCCGCCAAAAGCTGGCGGCCTTTCCAGCGGGAAAGCTGGAATTTTTTGACAGCAAAACAGGGCGCCTGGAGAAAGAACGGTCATCCGGAGAAAGGGAGGCTTGCCCCTGATGCTGACACTGGTTCCGCAAAGAAAGTGCCCGACCGTATTTTACAATGCTGCAAAGCGCTTCGGGTCGCGATTCCGATAATGGCGGAAGGTGTAGGAGAGGCTGCCCTCCCGCATGGTCTCGCTCTCGGAGACCAGCACCCACTCCGGATGCAGCGTCAAATCCGGGAAGAACCGGTCTGCCGGGCGGACGGCGTCTACAAAGGTAAGCTCCGCCTCGGCGCAGCAGGGTAGCAGCGCCTCATAGAGGGACGCGCCGCCGATGACCCAAAATTCCTCTGCCCAGGGCAACTCCGCGAGGGAATGGAGCACCGCGACGCCCTCTGCCTGAAAGATAGTATCCCTTGTCAGCACATAATTTCTCCGCCCTGGCAGGGGGGCAGGCCCCGGCAGGGAGGCCCAGGTGGCCCGGCCCATCACCACGGCGTAGCCCATCGTCAGGGCTTTGAAGTGCCGTTTGTCGCCGGGCAGTCCGTAAAGCAATTCTCCCTTCCAGCCGATACCCCAGTCCCGGCTGACTGCCGCGATCATTCGCATGGGTCAGCCCTCCCTGGGGAGGGCGTCCAGCAGCTGGCGCATGGTTTTACCCAGCGCCGGATGGACAAAGTGGGGGGCCAGCTCGGTCATAGGCTCCAGCACGAACCGCCGGTTCTGCAAATCCGGGTGGGGGATGGTCAAATCCACATCGTCCTGCACCAAATCGTCATAGAACAGCACGTCCATATCCAGCGTCCGCGGCCCCCAATGCACCAGCCGCTCCCGCCCAGCCTCCTGCTCCAACCGGTGGAGGGCGTCCAGCAGTTCCCGGGGCGGGAGTAGCGTCTCGATTTCCGCCGCCGCGTTCAGGAAGTCCTCCTGCTCCACGCCGCCGTAGGGCTTTGTGGTTCGGTAGGCGCTGACCGCCTTCACCCGGATGTCGGGAGTCTGGCGCAGGCCCTCCACCGCACCGTCCAGGTAGGCCCTTTTGTCCCCCAAATTGGAGCCAAGCCCCAGGAACGCCCGATGCCAGCTGCGGGAAATGGAGACGGAAACGGTATCGAAGGGCAGGGGGATAGGGGCACTGGGCTTCGCCAGCTCCAGTTCCACCCCGTGCAGCAGGGGGTAACGCAGCAGCAGCGCCCGGCAGGTGTGCTCCGCGGTGGCCTCCAGCAGTTTCCAGGTGTGCGCCTGCAGGTAGTCCGTCAGAAACTGACAGGCCTCCGCATAGCTGACGGTCTCCTCCAGGCAGTCCGCCAGGCCGCCCCGGCGGGTGGAGAGGTAGAGGGTGGCGTTGACCACGAAGGTCTGGCCCAGCCGGGTCTCCTCCTCATACACGCCGTGATGGGCAAAGACCCGCAGCCCGCGAATGCGAATCTCATCCATAACAAACCGCCTCCGTCATACGCACTGCCCGGACGTTGGCCTGGACATCGTGGACGCGGACGAACATACAGCCCGCCATAGTGGCCATGACCGTGGTGGCCAGCGTTCCCTCCAGCCGGTCGTCCGCGGGCAAGTCCAGGGTCAGGCCGATGACGCTCTTCCGGCTGGCCCCCAGCAACACCGGCAGGTCAAAGGCTTTTCGCAACTCCGGCAGGCGGCGGATGCACTCCAGGTTGTTCCGGTAGCTTTTGCCGAAGCCCACGCCGGGGTCGAGGATGATATTGTCCCGGGAAATATTGGCCTGCTCCGCCAGGCGCAGCGTCTCCTTCAAGTCCTCCAGCATATCCACAAAGAACAGGCCGTAGTGGGCCTCCCTGCGGTTGTGCATCAGGCAGCAGGGGACGTTGGCCCGGGCAATGACTTCCGCCATGTCGGAGTCGTACTTCAGCCCCCAGATGTCGTTGATGAGGTCTGCCCCGGCGGCCAGCCCGGCGGCGGCTACGCGGCTCTTGTAGGTGTCCAGGCTGACGGGCACGTCGAAGCGGGCCTTCACCGCCTCAATGACCGGGAGGACGCGGTCTATCTCCTCCTGGTCGGAGAGGAGGGTGTAGCCAGGGCGGGTGGATTCCCCGCCCAGGTCTACAACGTCCATCCCCTGGGCCAGCATTTCCTCCACATGGCGGAGGGCGGCGTCCAGCCGGTTCCACTGGCCGCCGTCGGAGAAGGAGTCCGGCGTCACGTTCAAAATCCCCATCACATAGGTTTTGCCCATTGTCTGAAACTCTTTTGTGCCAATTCTCATGGTTTGGATACTCCTAGCAGAATGTAAAACTAAGTTTTCACTCTATTCAATTATCGCAAAATGCCAACGGAACAGGCTGGGGCATTACCCCTCAGTCAGCTTCGCTGACAGCTCCCCTTTCAGGGCAATGTCATCAACTTAAAGATGCAATCCATCTTGGGTTGAGGAGAATCACGCAGCCGTACAGTCAGATTTCATCGACCGAAGGATAACAAAATTG
>JAJQEV010000106.1 GCA_021201475.1 Clostridiales bacterium | reverse complement strand
CAACGGCAGGGACGTGGGCGGCAATCCCTGCCAGCCGCCATGGGCGGCAGTCTCACCAGGTATCAAGTCACATCGTCTGTTGCCTGATAGACCACCTATGGAATGGATAGCGCGAAGCCCACAGTGGAATAGGGGGAGGGTTCTTAGGGAGGGGCGAGGCCCCGAAGCCCCTTCCTGAGCCGCCCTCTTTTGCTACTTTTCTCGGCGGAGCGAGAAAAGTAGGCCCCCGCTTCCCTGGCAAGGGAAGGCCGGACAAATCCTTTTCAACGAACCTCATCTAAGGAGAACCAGCCCCCGGCAAGCCCACAGCAAAACCCTCGTAGGCGCACAGTGCGCCTCTACCCACAGCGTTTCCAGTTTTCAGAAGCAAAATCAAAACTACAGGAGGAGTTTCCCATGTACGAAGCAGAAATTCGGGCCTGGTTCGAGGCCCACCGCCAGGAGTACCTGGACGACCTGGCCACATTGGTGGCCATCCCCAGCGACCGGGGGGAGCCCCAGCCCGACGCCCCCTTCGGGGCGGGGCCGCTGGCGGCGCTGAACTGCGCCCTGAACATGGCAAAAGGCTACGGCTTCCAGGCCCGGAGCTATGACAACTATGTGGGGCTGGTGGACTTGAACGACGGCCCCCGGCACCTGGACGTGCTGGCCCATCTGGACGTGGTGCCCGCCGGGGAGGGGTGGACGGTGACGGAGCCCTTCACCATGAAGCGGCTGGACGGCAGGCTGTACGGCCGCGGAACGGCGGACGACAAGGGCCCCGCCCTGGCCGCCCTCTACGCCATGCGCTGCGTCCGGGATTTGGGGATGCCGGTGACGAAGAACTGCCGCCTGATTCTGGGCACCGATGAGGAGTGCGGCTCCGGCGACATCGCCCATTACTATGCCAGCGAGCCGGAGGCCCCCATGAGTTTCTCCCCGGACGCCTCCTATCCCGTCATCAATGTGGAGAAGGGCCACTTCTCCGGCGGCGGGGAGAAGACCCTGTCCGCGCCCCTGGGGGGCAATCTGGTCTCCTTCCACGCCGGGGTGAAGGGCAACGTGATCCCCGGCAAGGCCCGGTGCGTCCTCTCCGGCCTGGCGGCAGCGGACGTGCAGGCCGTGGCCGATGCCGTGGCCGCTGAGACCGGCGCAGCCTTCACCCTGACGGCGGAGGGGAACGCCCTTTCCGTCCTGGCGGAGGGGGAACAGGGCCACGCCTCCATGCCCGCCCACAGCAACAACGCCCTGACCGCCCTGCTGGCGCTGGTGTGCCGCCTGCCCCTGGCGGAGGACGAGGGGACGGCGCTGCTGAAAAAGCTCCACGCCCGCTTCCCCCACGGGGACTACGGGGGCAAGGCCGCCGGCATCGCCTATGAGGACGACAGCGGCGCTCTGACCATCTGCCTGAACATCCTGGACGCGGAGGGGGACAAGGTCTCCTTCACCTGGGACTGCCGGGTGCCGGTTTCCGAGACGGAGGAGCAGCTGCGGGTGCTGACTCGCGGCCTGGAGGAGGACGGCTTCACCGTCCGTGCCCACTTCATGCCCCCCCACTGCGTCCCGGAGGACACCCCCTTCGTCCAGACCCTGCTGCGGTGCTATGAGCGGTTCACTGGGCAGAAGGGCTACTGCTACGCCATCGGCGGCGGCACCTATGTCCACCACCTGAAAAACGGCGTGGCCTTCGGCTGCACCTTCCCCGGCACGGAGAACAATATGCACGGCGCGGATGAGTCCGCCGTGGAGGAGGAGCTGATTGCCAGCGGGGAGATTTTCGCCCTGGCTATCGGGGAGCTGTGCCGGTGAGATACTACGCCTGGCTAGTCGTTTCTCTGTCCCAGTAGTAGAACGTGAAGTCTAAATCTTCGCTTTTTCTGTAGGGGCGGCCCTTGGCCGCCCGGGGGTAGCCTCCCTAGACAAGGATGGATGAAGAAAACAAGTGGTTGCCTGCCGGGGGCTGATTCTCCTTAGATGAGGTTCTTTAAAGGAATAACGGCTTGCCCTCCCGGCGGGCCTGACTACTGCCTGCTGACTTTTACGGTATCCTCCTCGGTTAGTGACCCTCGCCAGCATAGCTGGCATCGGTTTCCGGCTAAAAATGTGCCGCTGGCACATTTTTGGACGCCGTAAATTGTCCCGCCAAGAAATGGGGGAAAGAAGGCGGCTTAGGGAGGGGCTTCGGGGCCTCGCCCCTCCCTAAGGACCCTCCCCCTATCTCACCGTGGGCTTCGCCTTGTCCCTCAATCAGGTGGTTTATCCCGTCAGAGGCGATGTAACTTCACACTGGTGAGACTGCCGCCCATGGCGGCTGGAAACGATTGCCGCCTCGTCCCTTGTCTTACGGCGGGAGGGGCGGCAATTTTGTTGCCCTTTGGTCGATGAAATCTTGACAGTGAGGGGATGTTGTTACTCCTAATGCAAAAAACTACAAGGAATCATGCCTTTCCATTAGAAGCTGTAGCTTTGCCGCAACGGCAGATGTTATCCACCGTTTGGACTATAAAATTGCACGTTCCGCCCGCCAACGGCTAGGGAGCGAAGCGGAAATGCCGCTTGACGGCGGAGGGCGGAACGGCAATTGTCGCCAGCCGCCATAGGCGGCAGTCTCAGCAGGTATCAAGTCTCATCGTCTGTCGCCTGCGCTGCCACGGAGCGGCAGAGACAAGGCGCTAGCCGGTTGTGGGATAGGGGGAGGGTTCTTAGGGAGGGGCGAGGCCCCGAAGCCCCTCCCTGAGCCGCCCTCTTTTGTTACTTTTCTCGGCGGAGCGAGAAAAGTAAGCCCCCGCTTCCCTGGCAAGGGAAGGCCGGACAAATCCTTTATAGCGAACGTTATCTAAGGAGAATCAGTTCCCAGTCAGGCAACCACATTTTTCCTTTATCCATCCTTATCTAAGGAGGCTACCCCTAAGGCGGCCAGGGGCCGCCCTTGCCGGAGGAAGGAAAAGCTGCATCCCCCGTCCCCATTTCTGCAAGTTAAATTGCGGAAATATTTTGAAAAACTCATAAATTTTTGTTGCCCCCTCCGGTATTTTATGGTAAAATAATACCATGACACGGGGCCCGGCCCGCTCAGTTCACCCCATTCCGGCCTGCGCTGGCGCTCCCCATCATACTATCATTCCGGCCCGCCATGCCGAGGCCCGAGAAACAGGAGTGGATTGACATGAATCATATGATACGGATTCCCACCAAAAATAGCCGTCTGAACCTCTGTGTGGCCCAGGGGCATTTCGCCACCAGCCACAGCCACACCAATTATTACATCGACGTCACCACCCAGAAGACCCGCCTGTCCGAGGCGAAGGAGGTGGCGAAGGAGCTGGTGCGCACCTATCAGTCCACCACCATCGTGGATACCGTCCTCTGCCTGGACGGCACCCAGGTCATCGGCACCTGCATTGCCCACGCGCTGACCCAGGACGGCTTCCGGAACATGAACGCCCACCAGACCATCTACGTCATCACCCCGGAGATCACCTCCGGCAGCCAGCTCATCCTGCGGGACAACCTGGCTCCCATGGTGCGGGATAAGCACGTCCTGATTCTGGCGGCCTCCATCTCCACCGGCTACACCGTGCAGGCCGCCATCGAGGCGGTGCAGTATTATGGCGGCATGGTGGCCGGGCTGTCGGCCATCTTCTCCACCTGCCACGAGTATATGGGCTACCCGGTCAGCAGCATCTTCGACCCCAGCACCCTGCCGGACTACGCCAGCTATGACTCCCGCAGCTGCCCCATGTGCAAGGCGGGCCAGCGCATCGAAGCCCTGGTCAACAGCTTTGGCTACTCCGCCCTGTAAAACGCATATACCCCAGCCGCGGCTGCCTTCGGGCGGCTGCGGCTGTTTTCTGCCGGGCCGGCGTGGAAATCGATTTTGAAATCCGTTTCACATGGGAATCCCTCCACCGGCTGCCGCCGGTTCCCCTCCGCCGTCGGGGCAAAGTCATCAACTTAAGGTTCTTTCCTTAGGTAAAGATGGATAAAGGAAATCAGTTCTTGCCCTCCCGGCGGGCCCCATTTCTTGTCCCGCCAAGAAATGGGGGAAAGAAGGCGGCTTAGGGAGAGGCTTCGGGGACTCGCCCCTCCCTAAGAACCCTCCCCCTATCCCGCTGGCGGCTA
>JAJQEV010000112.1 GCA_021201475.1 Clostridiales bacterium | reverse complement strand
CCGTTAGAGACGATGTGACTTCTCACTGGTGAGACTGCCGCCCATGGCGGCTGGGTACGATTGCCGTTCCGCCCTCGCCGTTGGCGGGCGGAACGTGCAATTTTATATTCCAACGATGGATAATATCTCAACTGTACGGATACGTTAAGCTCCTCAACCCAGGATAGATTGCATCTTTAAGTTGATGACATTGCCCTGAAAGGGAAGCAGGCCGGACACCCCCTTCCAGCGAACCTTGTCTAAGAAGAGAAACCCCAAACCCGCCAACATCGGATGAAACGGAGGCGTTTTTATGGAACAGACGATTCAGGAGCAGGTGTATGAGCGACTTCTCGCCCACAGCAAGACCCTGTCCACCGCCGAGAGCTGTACCGGCGGGCTGGTAGCCGCCGCCATGACCGAGGTCAGCGGCGTCTCCCAGGTGTTCAAGGGGGGCGTAGTCAGCTACTGGACGGAGGTGAAAGGCAGCGTCTTGGGGGTGTCCCGGGAGACGCTGGAGCGCTGCGGCGCGGTGTCCCCCCAGACCGCCGGGGAGATGGCCCTGGGGGCCGCCCGGCTGATGGGGTCCAGCCTGGCCGTTTCCGTCACCGGCGTAGCAGGGCCGAACCCGGACGAGCGGGGTAACCCGGTGGGCTGCCTCTACCTTGGGCTGTCCGATGGGACGCATTACTGGGTGCGCCACCCCGCGCCGGAGACCTTGGGCCAGACCCGGCAGGAGATACGCGCCAACGCGGTGCGGCTGGCGCTGGAGTTTGTGTTGGAGTATGTGTGAGAAACGCCCTCCCCCGTGTATGCAGGGGAGGGCGTTTTATGTAAAAATATGCCGGCGGGGGTCAGTGACTGAGAAGGATGTACCAAAGGTTATAACGCGGCAGTCAGACTGTGCCCCGGCAAAGGCAAAGCCATATTCCCTTCAAAGCTCCTTGCCTGAGGAACAACCGCCCTCTGGGAGAAGTTCCTTAAAAAACCGAATCCAAGGTTGATAAACTTCCCGTCATCCGGTATAATATTCTTAATAAACTGTGATATACTTGCGTACCAACAGCAATAAACCCGATAAGGATGTGAGCGTAATGAAACTGCTGATTCAAAACGGCAAGCTGGTCGACCCCGCCGGTGGGAGCAGCTGCCTGACGAATCTTCTGATAGAGGACGGAAAAATCGCCTGGATCGGCGCTCAGGTTTCCGAAGCGGCGGATCAGGTGTTGGACGCCAGGGGCCTGGTGGTGGCCCCTGGGCTGATCGATATGCACGTCCACTTCCGCGACCCCGGACAGACCTACAAGGAGGACATCGTCACCGGCACGGCGGCGGCGGCCCACGGCGGCGTGACCACGGTGGCCTGTATGCCCAACACCACCCCCACGGCGGACTCCCCGGAGGTGATTCGGTACATCATTGACAAGGCCCGTGCCGAGGGCAGCGGCGTCAACGTGCTGCCGGTGGGGGCGGTATCCAAGGGGCTGAAGGGGGAGGAACGCACCCGGTTCAAGCCGCTGAAGGAGGCGGGGGCCGTGGCCCTCTCTGACGACGGGATGCCCATTATGAACGCGGACATGATGCGGGACGCCCTGCTTCGGGCAGGGCGGTACGGCCTGCCCATCCTCTGCCATGAGGAGGACATCAACATGGTTCATAATTACGCGGTGAACGAGGGCAAGCTCTCCCGCCAGATGCGGATTCCGGGCCGCCCCGCCATCGCGGAGGAAATTATGGTCATGCGGGACGCCATGCTGGCGGAGGAAACGGGCCAGCCGGTGCATATCTGCCACGTCTCCACCGCCAGGAGCGTCAGCATTATCCGCAGCTACAAGCGCAAGGGGGTGCAAATCACCTGCGAGACCTGCCCCCAGTACTTCACGCTGACGGAGGACGAGGTGCTGACCCGCTCCACCCTGGCCCGGGTGAATCCGCCCCTCCGCACCCCCAAGGACGTGGAGGGGATCCTGGCGGGGCTCCAGGACGGCACCATTGACTGCATCGTCACCGACCACGCCCCCCACTCCGCCGAGGAGAAGGCCCGCCCCATCACGGAGGCCCCCAGCGGCATGGTGGGGCTGGAGACCAGCCTGGCCCTGGCCCTGACCGAGCTGTACCACACCGGGCGGATGAGCCTTTCCGCTGTGCTGGAAAAGATGACCGTCAACCCGGCCAATATCCTGCGCATCCGGAAGGGGACGCTGAACATCGGCGCAGATGCGGATCTGACCATCTTCGACCCCAACGAGCGGTGGGCGATTGACCCGAACCTGTTCCGCTCCAAGGGCCGGAACACCCCCTTCGCCGGGCGGCAGGTGCGGGGCCGGGTGAAGTACACTATTGTGAACGGCAGCGTGATTTACGATTACAGAACGGACGGGGATTGAGGCAGTAACATCAACTTAGACTGAGGAGCGTACCGCAGCCGAACAGCCAGATTTCATCCACCGTTGGATAACAAAATTGCACGTTCCGCCCGCCAACGGCTAGGGAGCGAAGCGGAAATGCCGCTTGACGGCGAGGGCGGAACGGCAATCCCTGCCAGCCGCCATGGGCGGCAGTCTCACCAGTGAGAAGTCACATCGTCTCTAACGGGATAGACCACCTATGGACTGGACAGCGCGCAGCCCCAGCGGGATAGGGGGAGGGTTCTTAGGGAGGGGCGAGGCCCCGAAGCCCCTCCCTGAGCCGCCCTCTTTTGTTACTTTTCTCGGCGGAGCGAGTTTGCGGCGTTAAGAAAATATGCCAGCGGCATATTTTTAGCCGAAAACCGCAGCCAGCTATGCTGGCAAGGCTCACTGACCGAGGAGGATATGCTAAAAGTGATAGCGCGGCAGTCAGGCCATGCCCTGGCAAGGGCAAAAACCTATCTCCTTCCTCAATCTTCATCTAAGGAAAGAACGCCTTTTAGTTCGTAGCATTCCCACCCACCCCACGAAAGAACTACCCCGAAAAATATCAAAAAAAGGAGAACCACACCATGTCTTTTGCAGCGTTACAGGAGAAAATCATCGCCACTGGCAACCCCACCGTGGCCGGGCTGGATGCCCGGCTGTCCTATGTCCCCCCGTTCCTGGTGGAGCAGGCCGTGCAGGAGTACGGCGAGACCCGAAAGGCGGCGGCAGAGGCCATCTTCGCCTTCAACTGCGGGCTGATGGATGCCCTGAGCGGCATCGTCCCGGCGGTAAAGCCCCAGGCCGCCTACTATGAGCTGCTGGGCTGGGAAGGCGTGGAGATGCTGGAGCGCACCATCCGCTACGCCCGGGAGAAGGGCCTGTACGTCATCGCGGACATCAAGCGGGGCGACATCGGCGCCACCGCCTCCGCCTACGCAGAGGGCTGGCTGGGGAAAACCGCCGTCGGCTCCGCCGAACTCCCCTGCTTTGACGCGGACTGCGTCACCGTCAATGGCTACATGGGGGCCGACGCCGTTAATCCCTTCCTGAAGGTGGCGAATGAGGAGGATAAGGCCCTGTTCGCTCTGGTGCGCACCTCCAACCCCTCCGCGGTGGATTTGCAGGATTTGGAGCTGGACAACAAAAAGGTCTATGAAGTGATGGGCGACCTGGTGGCCAAGTGGGGTGAAGGCTACGAGGACGCCTATGGCTACAACCGGGTGGGGGCCGTAGTGGGGGCCACCTGGCCGGAGCAGCTGGCCCAGCTGCGGAAGGCCCTGCCCCACACCTTCTTCTTGGTGCCGGGCTACGGCGCTCAGGGCGGCACCGCCGAGGACGTACAGTACGCCTTTGACAGCCAGGGCCACGGGGCCATCGTCAACTCCTCCCGGGGCATCATGTGCGCCTGGCAAAAGACCGGGCGGAACGGTGCGGATTACGGCGAGGCCGCCCGCGCTGCCGCCATCGCCATGCGGGACGCCATCACCGCCATCACCCCCATCCGCTGATGGAATTGTCATCAACTTAGGGCGGCATACCCCTCCACCGGCTGCCGCTGGTTCCCCTCCCCTTTCAGGGCAATGTCATCAACTTAAGGACTGAATTTCATTTATCTAAAGAAAAATGCGCTTCCGTGCTGAAACTCAGATTAGCACGACCGGTGGAAAAGCAGAATGTTACCCAGCCGCCATGGGCGGCAGTCTCACCAGTTATCAAGTTACATCGTCTCTAACGGGATAGACCACCTGATTGAGGGATAAGGCGAAGCCGCCAG
>JAJQEV010000086.1 GCA_021201475.1 Clostridiales bacterium | reverse complement strand
CCCACAGTGGAATAGGGGGAGGGTTCTTAGGGAGGGGCGAGGCCCCGAAGCCCCTCCCTGAGCCGCCTTCTTTCCCCCATTTCTTGGCGGAGCAATTTACGGCGTCCAAAAATGTGCCAGCGGCACATTTTTAGCCGGAAACCGATGCCAGCTATGCTGGCGAGGGTCACTGTCCGAGGAGGATACCATAAAGGGTCAGCAGGCGGTACTCAGGCCCGCCGGGAGGGCAAGAACTGATTTCCTTTATCCATCTTTCCCTAAGGAAAAAACCTTAAATTGATGACATTGCCCTTCGGGGGGCGGCAAGAGGTTGCTATTATCTCTACGTTATTGGCGCCCCTGAAAGGGGAGCTGTCGGCGCAGCCGACTGAGGGGTGACGCCGTTGGAACTCTCAATATTGCCCCGAAAGAAACATCTGGGGCCGCTCCCCTCCAATCAAAGTACATCATTAGAAAGTGAGAAACCACCATGGCAGAATTGACCCCCATGAGAAAGCAATACCTGGAGATGAAGCAAAAGTACCCGGACTGCATTCTGTTCTTCCGCCTGGGTGACTTCTACGAAATGTTTGACGACGACGCCCGCACCGTGTCCAGGGAGCTGGACGGCTTCCGGGACGTGCGGGACAACGCCCAAAAACTCATCGCCAACATCGAGGCGGAGACGAGGGAGCAGTGCGGCATCAAGAATATCCGCATCAAATACAATAAGGTGTTTGGCTACTATATCGAGGTGTCCAGGGGCCAGGCAGATTTGGTGCCCAAGGACTGGGTGCGCAAGCAGACCACGGTGAACTCCGAGCGGTTCATCAACGAGGATTTGAAGCGGCTGGAGAGCAACATCCTCACCGCCCAGGACCGCATTGTGAAGCTGGAATACGACCTGTTCTGCGACCTGCGGCAGAAGTGCGTGGACGCGGTGGAGCAGATTCAGGCCACGGCGTCGGCGGTGGCGGCGGTGGACGTGCTGTGCGACCTGGCCCAGGTGGCGGTGGACAACCACTACTGCAAGCCGGAGGTGGACGACTCCACCGTGGTGGACATCACCGACGGCCGCCATCCGGTGGTGGAGCAGATGCAGAAGGACAGCCTGTTCGTCCCCAACGACACCTTCCTGGACTGCGGCGAGAATACGCTGGCCATCATCACCGGCCCCAACATGGCGGGCAAGAGCACCTATATGCGCCAGGTGGCGCTGATTTGCCTGATGGCCCAGGTGGGCAGCTTCGTCCCGGCCAAGCGGGCGCGCATCGGCGTGCTGGACCGGGTGTTCACCCGCATCGGGGCCAGCGACGACCTGGCCGGGGGCCAGTCCACCTTCATGGTGGAGATGACCGAGGTGGCAGAGCTTTTGAAGAACGCAACCTCCCGCTCCCTGCTGATTCTGGACGAAATTGGCCGTGGCACCTCCACCTATGACGGCATGAGCATTGCCAGGGCGGTGCTGGAATACTGCGCCGACCACAAAAAGCTGGGGGCCAAGACCCTGTTCGCCACCCACTACCATGAGCTGACCGCCCTGGAGGGCCAGCTGGACGGGGTGAAGAACTACAACGTGGCCGCCAAGAAGCGGGGGGACAGTGTGGTGTTTCTCCGGAAAATCGTCCGGGGCGGAGCCGACCAAAGCTACGGCATCGAGGTGGCGAAGCTGGCCGGAGTGCCGACCAAGGTGCTGACCCGCGCCCGGGCTATCCTCGCTGAACTGGAACAGGGGGCGGCGGCTCTGACGGCAGGCGAGGCAGCCCCCGCCCCGGCGGCGGAGGAGCCAGAGCAGTGCAGCTTCGGGGATATGAACGCCCTGGCCGTGGCGGAGGAGCTGCGGCGGGTGGACATCAACACCCTGACCCCCATTGAGGCCATGAACCTGGTGTTCCAGCTGAAACGGAAGCTGGAACTGGGGTAAAAGCGGTCATACCGGGCGGTTTATATTGATTCGGCGTTGCCCTCCGCCCCGGGAGACCATGCCGTCAATGTTCAGACGCAATCTGTCCCGGGGTGAGGAGAACAACGCAGCCGTACAGTCAGCTTTTCCCGGTCACGGCATTCCATAGAAAAAACACAAACGCCTCAGCCTGTTTCGGGCTGGGGCGTTCTGTTTCTTCACTGGGGCACATACCGCTTCAGGCGGTTCGTCATCAGGAAGGCCAGGGCAATCTTCGCTAGGTCTGGCACGATGAAGGGGAACACGCACCACCCCAGCACCGTCAGCAGCGTCACCGCCCCGTTGGCGGTGGTGTACACCACCATAAACCAGACCGTGCCGAAGGCGTAGCACACCAGCAGCCCCACCACCATGGAGGCGATTTGGGCCACAGCGCCGGTGCCCAGCAGTTTCTCCATGGCCCACATCACCAGGGCGGAGCCCAGGAAGCCGATGATATACCCGCCGGCGGAGCCGAACAGCGAGCCCAGGCCCCCGGAAAATCCGGCGAACACCGGCAGCCCCACCGCCCCCAGCAGGATATAGACCAGCACGGACAGGGTACCCCGCTTGCCCCCCAGCAGGCCCACGGCGATAAAGACACCAAAGGTTTGCAGGGTGAAGGGGACGGTGGCGGGGATGGAGATCCAGGAACAAATGGCCATCAGCGCAGCGAACAGGGCCACCAGGGTCAGGTCGCGGATGCGGGCGCGGTTGGTGCGGGCGGACGATGCCGCAGTTATCGGTTCAACGCTCATAAAGGGAAGCCTCCTGTTGTGGTAAGAAATCAGTAAACAGGCTGGGCTGCGCAGACGGGCGCAGCCCCAAGCCGTGCTTACTATACCACAGCGGGAGGCGATTGTCAACTATAAAATTATAATGGTTTACAATAGGCTGTCAGCCCAGGCTGCGCTCCGCCGCCTCGATGACGTGGCGCACCAGCACCGAGTTGGTGACGGTGCCCACCCCGCCGGGGACGGGGGTGATGGCGGAGACGATGCCCTCCGCCTCGTCAAAGCGGACATCGCCACAGAGCTTGCCGTCCGGGCCGACGTGGATGCCCACGTCCACCACGGTCTGGCCAGGGCGGAGGCAGTCCCCGCCGATGGTGCCCATCCGTCCCATAGCCACCACCACCACGTCCGCCTCCCGGCAGACGGCGGCCAAATTTTGCGTGCGGCTGTTGCACATGGTCACGGTGGCGTTGCGCCGGTCCAGCAGCATGGCGGCAGGCTTCCCCACCACCAGGCTCCGGCCCACCACCGTCACCCGCCTGCCGGACAGGGGGACGTGGTAGAAGTCCAAAATCTCCGCGCAGGCCTGGGCTGTGCAAGGGGCGAAGCCGGTGGCCGCGCCGGTGAATACCCCGGCCAGGCTCAGGTCGGTGATGCCGTCCACGTCCTTTTCCGGGGCCAGGGCGGCGCGAATCACGCTGTCGTCCATGGTCTTGGGCAGGGGGCGGAACAGCAGGCAGCCGTGGATGGCGCTGTCCCGGTTCACCCGGCCGATCACGGCCAGCAGCTCTTCCTGACCGGCGTCGGCGGGCAGCACGTATTGCCGCACCGCCACACCCACCGCGGCGCAGCGCTTCCTCACCCCCCGCTCGTAGCTCAGGTCGTCAGGGCGCTCCCCCACCCGAACAATGGCCAGCTGGGGGGTGATGCCCCTGGCCTGCAATGCGGCGCAGCGGGCGGCGGAGTCTTCATTCATGGCGGCCACGACGGGCGCGCCTTTTAGCAGTATCGGCATGAGAACCTTCCTTTTCTGTCAGAGTTTGCGGGCGGTCACTTCAACCGGCCCATCACATCCCGGAACACCTTGTCCGCCCGGGAACACCAGGTCGCCAGCAGTTCCTCCGCCTCCCGGTTCAGGCCGTCTGCCTTGTCCCGGTCGGTCATGGAGCGGGTGTTGATGAACACGTTCAGGCTGGCACCCTGGAGGGCGGCCTTGCAGCAGGCGGCGGCCACCCCCGCGTCGGACACCGCCATAACGCTGCCCTTGGCGGCGTACACCTCGATGAGGGAGATGGCCTTGCAGCAGGTGCGCATGATGTCCATGGGGACGGCGCAGGCCCCGTCCAGAGCCTCCTCCATTACGGCAGCCTTATGGGCCTGCTCCTCCGGGGTGGCGGAGGGGAGGCCATAGGCTTTGGACAGGGGGGCGAAGGCCTCCGCGTCGGCGGTGACCAGTTCCTCCAGCCTGGCCCGGAGGGCGGCGGCCTCCCGGTTCAGCTGCTGCATCTCCTCCTCTACGGCGGCATATTTCTTCTTGCCCACGGTGAGGCTGCCCACCATATTGCCCAGGGCCACCCCCACCGCCCCCACCAGGGC
>JAJQEV010000004.1 GCA_021201475.1 Clostridiales bacterium | reverse complement strand
ACGCTGCCTCGGGGATCCGCATTTTAGAGAGGTCTCGGGGCGCGGACATGTTCATACTAGACTGGTACAGCAGGCCGGGGAGGACGGGGTGGGTCTCGCTGGTCTCCATATCCACCCGGCGGACGCAGTCGATAATTCTCCCGTCCTCCTCCGTCAAAATCAGGTTGGAGCGGCGGCCCATGGCCTCCAAAATCAGATGGCGAGTGACTCGGTAGCCCAATTCGTCCAACGCCTCCAGTTCCAAATCCACCACCCGTTCCATGGGGGGCTGGACGATGGCCCGGATGCGGGCGGAGGACAGGTGCTTGCGCAGCAGCATACAGAACATGGGGGGATTGGCCGGGTTCTCCCGGTTCACCTCGGTAAGCTGGATGCGGGGATGGGCGGGGTTGGCGCTGAGGAGCAGCTTGCAGTTTCCTCCCGCCGCCCGAAGCTGCAACACCAGTTCATCCCGCCCCGGCTGAAAGATTTTGTCGATTTTCGCCCCCCCCACTGTGGGGCGCAGCTCGCCGACCACACCGGTCAGCGTTGCGGCGTCTAAGGGCATGGTTCAGACCTCCTTTTCCGCCTCCTCGCCCACCACTGCGGCGAAGAGCTGATTGATGCGTTCCTTCCTCCCCTGGAGGTACAGCCAGCCGAACAGGGCTTCCAGTCCGGTGGCGTAGGTGTAATCCCGCCGGGAGGCGTTCTTGGGTATCTGGTGGACGTTGGCGTTGCGCCCCCGCTTGAACACCGCCAGCTCCTCCGCCGTCAGGCGGGGCAGCAGCACCCCCATGGCAGCGGCCTGGGCGTCTGCCCGCACCATGGCTACAGTAGCTTTGTGGAGGTTGCCGATAGTCTCTAACTGTTGGCTGCACAGCCAGCCCCGGCACAGCACCTCGTACACCGCGTCCCCGATGTGGGCCAGCGCCAGCACGTTCATGGTGCTGAGCTGTCCCTCCGGCACTGATAGGGTAAAGTAGTCCTTCATTCGTCGCCCTCCTTCCGGCGCTTCAAATAGCCGTTGTTGTAGAGGAAAATCACCACCGCCGCCCCGATGATGAGGAGATAGCCCAGGAAGCTCCAGCCGTCAGGCACGTCCCCGAACACGAAGTACCCCAGCACGGCGGAGAACACCACCTGGGAGTAGTCAAAGACGGAGACCTCCCTGGCGGGGGCGTGGGTATAGGCCGCCGTGATGCCGAACTGCCCCACCGTGGCGGAGACCCCCGCCAGCAGCAGCATGGCCAGCTGGTAGCCGGTCATGGGTACAAAGTTCAACGCCATCCAAGGCAGCAGCACCAGGCAGGAGAAGGTGGAGAAGAAAAAGACGATATAACTGCCCCGCTCCCCTCGGAGGCCCAGCTTCCGCACCATCGTATAGGCAAATCCGGCACAGATACCCCCCAGCAGCCCCAGCAGAGAGGGCACCAGATCCAGGTTGGACAGCGTGGGCTTGACGATCAGCATACTGCCGCCGAAGGCCACCGCCACCACCCCCACCTGCACCGGCGTCAGCTTCTCCCTGAGCAGCAGGAAGGAGAACAGCAGGGCGAAGAAGGGGGACATCTTGTTCAGCATGGAGGCGTTGGCCAACAGCAGGTGATCCACCGCATAGAAGTTGCACAGGATGCCTGCGGTGCCCGCAATGGAGCGCAGCAGCAGGCTGGGCAGGTTGCCCTTCCCCCACAGCAGGGTTTTCAGGGTGGGGTGGCCGTCCTCCCGCAGCAGCAGGAAGGCCGCCACCACCATAGCCACCAGGTTGCGGAAGAAACTCTTCTCCATGCTGGGCAAATCCCCCGCCAGGCGGACAAACAGATTCATCATGGCAAAGCCGAAGGCGGAGGCCAGGATATACAGCACCGCCTTGGTCTTGTTAGACAGGTTCATAAAACGGTCATCTCCTGTGGGATAGTATAGCACAAACTGCCCTTGGGTGACAAGCCTTTGCGCACACCCCGGCAAAAGGCGGCCCTGAACCGAAGTCCAGAGCCGCCCTGAGCGGGAGGTTGCTTATAAGGCTCACATTGCCTGCGGGGAGGCTGTACCGTTGTCTGCGTGAGGCGCATCGGCCTGGGTTTGCTGGGCAGAGGCCCCCCGAAACAGCGCCTTGAAAATCGTGCGGACAAGGGGCTGGATGAAGAACAGCTGGCTGAAGAAGGCAAAGGGGAGGTTGCAGCAGACCAGCTTGCCCCAGTTGGCCAGCAGGGTCAGGCAGTGGAAGCCGCTGTAATACGGATAGTAGAGCCATGCCGCCAGGAAGCTCATGGCCGGGCACATCAGCCCCACCGTGGCGCAGATGACGGCGCTTTCAAAAATCACCGGATGGGTTTTCTGGGGGTCGAAGTTCTTGCAGGCCAGCTTGAAGGAGCAGGGGCTGCCCATGAGGCACTCCAGCCCATAGGCCAGGCAGAACTCCACCAGGATCACCGCCCAAATCGGCAGCATACGTCCGAACATATACACGCCGCCCTGAGCGTTGATGGCGTGAAGGACGCTGTCAGCGCCGGTCACCTCCATCAGCGTGGCGCCGTTGAGGACGTACAGGCTGTAGAACACATAGCTGTGTACGGTGATGAGGACGGTGATGAGTGCGAAGATCATTCGTTGAAATTGGGTTCTTGGCATATCGGTTCTCCTTTTTTGGGCGCAAAAAGACACAAGCTGCCTTTGCCGCCTGAAATCCAATCCTAATGACATGGTACCGTGATCAGATTTACGTGCAAAGCACAACTTGTGTCGTTCCTGCGCTATTTTGTTGCTTTGAGATTCTAACATAAAACGGCGGCAAAAGTCAAGGGGTTATTTTGCATGAAAAAGCAGCTCCGGGCCGAAGCCCAGAGCTGCAAGGAAGGGTTGTTCGACCGATGCCGATGGTGTCACTCCAACAGCGATGCCACAGTGGACAGCAATGCGTCCTGCATATAACCGGGCAGCATTCTTGTGTGCCTGCTGCCTGGGAGGTTGCCTTCGGTGTCCCGTGCCATGGTGGCATCGTCCAGGATGTAACCGCTGTCCTCGATCATGCTGGCATCGTGATTGAACAGGATGCTGCATTCAGGCATCTGTTCCAGCAAGACCGACCCGATGGAGGAGTACAACTCACCGCCGAAGCCCACCATGTGAAGGGGACCGATGCGGAGATAATGCACACGCACCCGGTAGGGATCCACACTGTCGCCGGTGCGCACCTCCACGGTGCCATCCGGCCTGGCAATCTTGTCCTGCGCGGGGGTCTGCACCCACCTCACAGCGCCGTCAACGGAACCGGTCCATGGCTTGCACTCCACGCGGCGGAGGACGCTCTGCACCTCAGCAAACTGTCGGGCGGTCAACACCTTGAGCATCATCAACGGGGCGGTCTCCCGCTCCGGGAGGTCATACTCCGCCTGGTTCCCGGTGATTGGGTCAGGGTAGTATATCTGTGCGCTGAGCAACGGGTTGATGTCTCCCGCTGCGCCGCTGGTCCACAGCGCTACGCTGCCGGGATAGGCCTCCTCCAGCCACTGGCTGACGTTGCCCCCCAGGTCGCTGCTGATCATGGTACCGCCGTCGCTGGCGCACTTGTTCAGAATCATCACACAGTTATGTACCGCATGGTTTACCAGAAAGGCGATGGGCGCACCGTCCAACGTCTCCGCCTTCAGGACGAAGAGGCGCCGATTGATGGGAACCGCCGGACTCTGCCCCAGGTTGCAAACGGTGCGGCAGCTTCCGTCGCCGTTGCTGACGAAGTAATCCTGTACCCGGTTCACCCCCACGTAACTTTCGCCGGTCTGCCATCCGATGTTGGCGGGCTGCAGGTTGTCCAACGCCTCCCTTACGGCCAGCAGCAGCTCCTGCTTCAACAGGCCCTCATAGATATGGGTAGCCTCCTGCACCTCAATGGGTTTGAGCGCCAGCCGATTGGGCCCTTCGTTGGGCCGATCCCCCACGATGGGGGCGGTATGCGTGTGGGTACCCAGGAAAGAGATATGCTCCTCGGGAATCCCCGTCTCCCGGGTGATGGCGGCCAAAAATTCCGCCGGGCAGGGTGCCTTATCCAGGTCGAAGGTGATAATCAGTCCGGTGTCCTTCCCAATCCGGACGGCTAACACCCTGACGAACAGGTCATCCAACACCTCCGTATAGGTGCAATTCATCAGCCCCCGCAGTCGGGGCAGCAGGGACAGCGGCGGCGTCACCTTCCGTCTGGCTACGCCGCAGTAGGTTGTCTCGTTCATAACGGTTCCTTTCTGTATCGCAGGTCAGTCAAGGAAAGCCCTGCCCTGCCCCGCACTTCTGTAGATTGCCTCGATGATCTCCACATATTCCACGGCATTGTCAATGCTGACGCCGCTGTTGCTCAGGGGGTCGACGCCCACCCTGTCGTTGGGAATATCCCTGTCCATCATCTCTACCCAATAGCGTACATGACGGGTAGGGGAGGGTGGCAGCGCATCTCCTTCCAACGTGACAGCGGGCTCCCCGTTTAACTGATACACAAGCTTCTCCGCCGAAGGCGCTCCCCCGGCAGGGGTGATGCGGGCCCAGCCCCGGGTTCCGCAGACCAGTTCATAGCTGTTGGAAGTGCCGCTGACCCAGCTGCATTCCAGCGAAACCAGCTTATGGTCCGGGTACTCCATGGAAACCAGCGCAGTCTCTTCAACCCCGTTTGCCTGAGATTGTTCGGTGACGTAGCCCAGCGTGGCGGACAGACACTTCGGCTTGCCAAAGAGGTAGTGCGCCTGATGAATCATGTGTCCGCCGATATCGGCCATGATGCCGCCTCCCGTTTGGTCCTTTCGGTAGTTGACATGACCGTTGAGAGCAGCATCCGTAGCCAGATGAAATGTGGCAGTGGTGACCTCCCCCAGGAGTCCCTCCGCAAGCAGTTCCTTCAGCCGGATGGTTCCGCTCCGGACAAAGGGATCTGTCATATAGAAGTGAACCCCGGTCTCATGGATGACGGCCTGGATTTCACGGGCATCCTCAGCAGAGACACACAGAGGCTTCTCCACAAAAATGTGAATGTGCTGCCGTGCGGCCTGGATAATCATATCCTTGTGGAGGCTATTCTCCGCCACGATCGCCACGCCATCCAGCCGGTAGTTCCGAAGAAGCCTGGCGTAATCTCCTTCAAAGGGGCAGTTCAGATGCCGGGCCACCTCCTCGCCCCGTCCGGGCACATTGTCCCAGACGGCAACGATTTCACTTTCCGGATAGCTGTTGATCAGGTCGCCAAACTTTTCCACATGGCCAAAGCAGCCACACAGGGCGATGCTCAGTTTTCCCATCCTCATGACTTCTTCGATTCCAATGCGAACAGGCTTCCTCCGCTGGTACGCCGGGGGGCGCCGCCCCTTGCGCCGCTCCAGCCGGGGATGTAGTTCCCCTGCCAGCTTCCGTCGGCAACGGCGTCCAGATCTTTGCGTACGGCGGCCAGGCTGTCAGACGGCGACTCGGCGGCAATTTCGCCCCCGTCCACCTCTGGCAGCGGGTCAAGCGCCTCGTTCTCCAGCTGCTTCCGCCAGACCTTCATGGCGGTGAACCGGCTGACGCAGGCCCGGCGGAACATGGCGGCCAGCTCGTAGGTGGTCAGGGTCATCAGCCCCTCCCTGGTTTCCGTCTTACCGGAGACATCGCTGCTGATGTAAACGGCCAGGATCTCGCTCTCCGGCACGCCGGTTTCAGCGGCGTAGGCCGCCCGGGCCATATCCCCACAGACTGCCTGAAGGGTGCCCTGCCGGGAGAGGTTTTCCGCCAGCTGGGGATAGTGTTTCTGCACCAGGTTCACCACAACAGGGCTGGCCGCAGAAATCATGGGCAGCGGGTCGCCTGCCGCCTGTCGATTCGCCAGCTCTGCCGCCTCCCCGGCAGCCAGAGCCTTCTGGCCGGGCACAGCGCTGTACACACGCTTCACGCCCAACCGACGCAACAATGCGGCAATCTTGCCGGTGTTGTCTTCGGGATGTTCCTCATAGAACAGCGTGCCAAAATCTGCCCCTACCTCGGGGGCCACCACGGCCACGACCTGCTTCCGCTTCTGGCGAATGATGTTCCGCAGCAGAGCGGTGTCATCCTTTACAGACAGTGCGCCAGTGGGACAGGACACCACACACTGGCCGCAGCCCACGCACCCCGTCTCCGCCAGCGGCTTGGGCGGAGCGATCTTCTTATTCCAGCCGCGGTTGAATACGCCGATGATGTCCATGCCCTGCTGCTGGCAGGCGGCTACACACCGCTGGCACAGGACGCACTTGGAGGTGTCCCGCACCAGATGGGCCGCGCTCTCGTCCTTATCCGCGTCCATGACGTAGGGGTTGTAATCCCGCTCGCTGATGCCGTACTCCCGGCACAGGGCATGGAATTCGCAGTCGGAGTATCGACTGCACTGGTCGCAAATGATCCGGTGATGCTGGCACAGCATATCCAGCGTGGTGCGACGGGCTGTGCGCACCCGGTCGCTCTCAGTCTGAACCTCCATGCCTTCCCGCACCTTGGTCACGCAGGCAGGGACGACGCCCCGCATACCGGTCACTTCCACCACGCAGATCCGGCAGGCTGCAATCTCGTTGCAGTCCTTCAGAAAGCACAGGCTGGGGATATGGATGCCATTCCGGGCGGCCGCCGCCAGAATCGTGTCGCCGGAGTCGGCGGTCAGCGTCTGCCCGTTGATGGTCAGCTTCACTTCTGCCATCACAGCTCACCTCCTACACAGGGTTCTTCAAATTCTTCCGGGAACAGGGCCAGGGCGGACAGCAGCACTGTGGATGCAGCCTGCCCCAGGGCGCACCGGGCGTTGTCTGTCAGGTAGGCGGACAGGGAGCGCAGCTCCTTTACGGAACCCGGCTCGGCCCTGCCCTCCGCCATGGCGGCCAGCAGATCGGCCATCCGCTTCGTACCGAAACGGCAGGGGGTACACTTGCCGCAGGATTCGTCCACAAAGAACTCCGCCACATTCCGGCACAGCGTCACCATGTCGGCGTCCTTCCCCAGCACCCGAACGCTGCCGGTGCCCAGGGCGCCGCCTGCTGCGGCTATGCCCTCGATGTCCAGGGTGGCGTCCAGCTTATCCGGACCAATCAGCCCGCCGGACGCGCCGCCGCCCACCTGAATTGCCTTCACGTTGGCGGGGTCATAGCCCACCGCCTCCAGCACTGTGCGGAGGGAGGTACCCAGGGGAAATTCATAGACACCGGGGCGCTCCACCTCTCCGCAGACGGTGAACACCTTGGTACCCGGGTTTTTCTCCGTACCGAAGCGACGATAGGCAGCCGCACCCTCCCGGAACACCAGGGGGACGTTGGCCATGGTCTCGGTATTGTTCAACACGGTGGGCATCTGAAAGAGACCCGCCACGCCGGGGAAGGGAGGTTTCAGCCGCGGCTCGCCCCGCTGCCCCTCCAGAGAGGACAGCAGCGCCGTCTCCTCGCCGCAGACGTAGGAACCGGCTCCGGCCACCACCTCCACGTCAAAGGAGAAGTCCGTCCCGCAGATATGCTCCCCCAGGAAGCCCTCTGCCCGGGCACGGGCCAGCTCCTGCTCCAGAATGGCCTTTTCCTCGGGGTACTCCGCCCGGATATATACATAACCCTGAGACGCTCCCACGCACAGGGCGCAGATGGCCATGCCCTCCAGCACCGCATGGGGCACCGCCCGAAGGATAGCGCCGTCCTTGGCAGTATCCGGCTCGCCCTCATCTGCGTTCACCACCACATATTTGACCGGGGCGTTACAGTCCAGGGTGGTTTTCCACTTGAGGCCCACAGGGAAGCCTGCGCCGCCCCGACCCCGCAGTCCGGAGGCAGTCACTTCCCCCAAAATAGCGTCCGGTGCAGCCAGCGCCGCTTTCAGCCCGGCATAATCTCTGGGCTGGGACAGAATCTCACGGGTTTCACCGGGCAGAGCCGTCTCCGGCACCTTGCAGGAGGACACCTGCCCCATGGGGCCTTTGTTAAACAGGGAATAGAAAGAGGCCGTGCCTGCCAGCTGCGCAAAGGGGATGTCGTTGGCTTCGGCCAGCGCTTCCAACTGCGCCCTGCTCAGGGAATTGGTCTTTTCAAATTCTTCCGTCAGCAAAGTTAAAATTTTCGTCTGTTCCATCTCGCAGTCCTCCTTCAACGCCAGCCGTAAGGCTCTTTAAAGTAGGATTTATTGGGACCGTTGTCCTGCCCGATACGGAAAATCTCCCCGGTGGTCTTGCGCTTGAAGAAGATACGCTGGTTGATGGGCAGGTGCATCTCCAATGCGCCTGTACGGCAGGCCTCCACGCAGCAGGCGCAGTACCAGCACTCGTCCGGGAACACCACTACCGGCGGCTTCCCCGGCTCCGGGTTGGGCATAATGGTCTGGGTGCGGCAGATATTGGCGCAGGCGTTGCAGCCCACGCAGATGTCCGGATCTATGCTGACCGCCTCAGTGGGGCCGGTGGGATTGGGAACGATATAGACGTTCTCCTGATTCACTTCCAAGGGTTTCATGCCTGACCCTCCTTTGCACGGCAACGCTCATAGTTTTCCAGATAAGTAGGGGCATAGGGCGCTTTCAGCCAGTATTGCGGCTCCTTATAGGTGGTCACCACCTGATCGCCCACCAACTGATTGAAGATGTAGGTGCCTGCGGGCAGGTCGCTCTTGTCTGTTTTGATCTTCACAATGCAGGCCTGAAGGAACATCTCGGAGACGGTAATCCTGCTCTCATCCTCCATCACTTTGGCCAGTTCATGGGGATTCCGGGCATAGGTGTGCTGCATTTCTCCCTGCTTGATGCTGTCCAGCCATTTCAGGCCATGCTCCAGGATGGGGATAGTTTTGAAGTCGCCGCAGCACTGCTGCATGACACGGGCAGAGCCGCCCCACAGCTCCTTCCAGCTGATATAGGCATCTGGGTCGCCCGCCCGCATCACAGGCGCGTACACACGTGAAAGCTCGGCGTCCAGTTGGGCCTGATCCACCTCGCCCCGCTCTACCGTTTCGCCAAATTCAGCAGCTCTGTTGCCGGCATAGAAACCGGAGGAGCATGCGTAGGAGCAGCCTTCCAGGCCGCCGGAGGAGCCGGCCACAAATAGCCCGTCCAGGCTGGTCATCAGGTTCCAGTCCATAGCAGGCTCACCCTGGCAGCCAAAGGATTCGGAACGCCAGGGCTTCACGGCGTTGGGTTCGCCCTGGAACCAGCCGCCGGACAGATAGCCCTCCGGTACCATGATGGGCGCCATCAGCATATCGGTGTCCGGGTCAAAGCCCTCCCTGGTATACAGGTCATAGATGGTGTAGCGGCTCTTGCCCTCGTTACCGATCATGACGCCCCAGATGGAGCGGCGTTCGTCCTCCGGCATGGCGGAGATGTCCGCCCACAGGGGCAGCTCAAACTCGCCCTTGCGGATGCGCTCCGGCAGGTCGTGAATCAAGTTGGGGGGCGCCACGGATTTCAGCACATCGCTGATGGTGGAGCCACAGTAGACCTGGTGTTCGGTGGGCAGATTGCGGGCCTCAATGCTGGTCAGCAGTTTCCCGTCCGCATCCTCCCAGGGTACCTCTTTGCCATTATTGTCCACGATGGTGCAGGGGAACCAGGTGTTGGAGGGGTTGCCCACGCCGAACCGCGGCCAGGCAAAGGGGTGAGCAGCCCTGGTGTGACCCGCCTTGTCCATGCCGAACACCTGTGCCCCGGCCTTCCAGGCCATGGCCAGACCGTCGCCAATGTCGTTGGGGTCCCAGCGGTAGCTGTTGCCGGTGATCTCGGTGCTGTAGGTCCAGATGGTGCAGGCGTAGCCGCTGGACAGGATGGTGCTCTTGGCAGAGAAAACGTAAAACTCCCCTGTCTCCATGGAGAGGCCGGTGGCGCCGATGACCCGCGCCCCCTGTTTGCCGCCTTCGGTCAGAAGGCTGGTCACCATGACCCGCTCAAAGAGCTGTGCGCCCTCGCGGCGCAGGCCCTCATAAATGACCGGCTTAATGTATTGCCCGCCCCTCAGCTTCACCGCAACCAGATCCTGATAGTTGTACGCTTTCAGCAGATTGGTGCGCCGATCCAGGGTGGCGGTGCCGACAAAGTCGCCATCCTCATCCCGGATGGGAAGGCCAAGCTTCTCCAACTCCATCAGCGCATCCCAGGTACCCTTGACAGCGATATAGTCCCGGTGGCCCTGACGAGCCTGAGTGTTGCCCTTCTCCAGATTTTCCTCCGGAGTCATGGGGGAGCCTTCGTGATTCAGAACGTTGTTCCAGTGATCCATACCGGCACCGCCACAGCCGCTGCGTTTGATGGGCGCCTTGTCCACCACGGCCACCGTGCAGCCCCGGCGCACTGCGGCCAGACCGGCGCAGCCTCCAGCCAGACCGCCGCCGATGACCAGAACGTCCACCGTCACCCGGTTCACCTTGCCGTAGTGTACCGGGTAGGGCCACGCAAGGCGCTCTTTTGCGCTTGCCTGATATTCCATACCTTTTATCTCCTTTTCTGCGATATAATACCGCTTTTCTTCAGTATAGCAAGTTGAAATGCGAAAGACAATTCCAAATGTTACAATTCCATTCCAATAAGGAATATATCTCAGCGTACCTGAATGAGCTTCTCGCCTTTTCCAATTCGGAATATATAACGTGAAATTGGAATTGCCACAGCCCAGTATTTTGGACTAAACTTTTGCTATAGTAAAAATGCTTGAAGCATTGTCCGCAACGAACTTCCACGGGAGGGATTCTGCATGGATGCTATTGATTTTTCCTGCAAACACCATATTCTTATTATGGACGAGGACGGTTCGCTTCAGCCCATGGACGAGCCTTATTTCCGTTCCGAGCAGATCGCCCCCGGCACCTGGCTGGTGCGCAGCGAGGGGGACTTCACCTATCTCCTGGAGGGCGATGAGGAGGCGTTGGCAATCGATTCCGGCTACGGCGCAGGCAACATCCGAGCCTACTGCGAGGCCCTGGTGAAAAAGCCGGTGCGTTGCATCGCCAACACCCATTCCCACTTTGACCACACCGCCAACAATGCCTACTTTGAAACGGTTTATATGGACGCAAAAGCGATAGACCTGGCTACCGTGCCCTCGGAAAGCTTTTCCGGCATCGTTTTCCCCCGGGATTATCCGATCACCCCTTTGCGGGATGGCGATGTCATTCCGCTGAAAGGGCGGGAGATTGTGGCCATCTCCATCCCTGACCACACTGACGACGGCATGGCCTATCTGGATCGGAAGGCACGCATCCTGTTTACCGGAGACGAGTTTATGGCGCGGGGCAAGACCCTCCACCGTAGCGTAGCCCACTGGAAGGCGTGCCTGGAGCATCTAAATACTTATCGCGGCGATTTTGATGTGCTGTACGGCGGTGTGGGTCGGCTGGACCCGGCAATCATCGACAAGGAACTGGCCGCCGTCAATCGTATTTTGGCCGGCGAAGAGGGTCAGGTGCAGAATCAGCACATCCCTGTCCGTCCTCTCGTGGAAGATCCGGAGGGGCTTGGCCGCACCATTTACGCCCGGTATGCTCCTCATCCGGAGGATTTTCATCCACCGGTGCCGTCGCCAACCACCCGTGTATTGACGGTGGACGGTCACCCCGTCACTTACGATTCAAACCATATTACAGATTGAGAGGTATCACATGATGGAACGCAAAGCACCCCCCATGCAAAAAGAAGTTACCTGGACTGACCTGGGTAACGGCATCTACAACTTTTCCAGCCCCCCGGTGGGCTTCCAGCAGTATCTGGTGCTGGGCGACAAGCGCGCCCTGCTGGTAGATACCGGAATGGGAATTGGCTCCCTGAAAAACGCGGTGGAACAAATCACTGATCTGCCCGTCACCGTCATCAATACCCACGGCCATCCCGACCACGCCGGAGGCAATGCAGAGTTCGGCCCTGCGCTGATGTGCCCTGCTGAGTTCGACGTCTACGAGCGGATGGCTACCCGTGAGTTCCGGGAGGGCGACGTTTCCCATATGCCGAACGGTGCATCCTTCGTCCCCCAACTCCTGCCCACCGGCCCTGCTCCCTGTCCGGTAGAGGATGGGCAAATCATTGACCTGGGAGGACGCACACTGAAAGTGATCTACACCCCGGGCCACACCCATGGCAGCATCTGCATTTACGATGAGGCCACAGGAGGTCTGTTCACCGGCGACAATGTGCAGGCCAGGGAGACTGCGCTGCGGGAGTGGAACTCCAGCACGGTAGAGACGTTCCGGGACAGCCTGCTGCGGCTGGAGGCTCTGCACCCCACCAAAATCATGGGCGGCCATCAGCCCAATGTCAACGAGCCGGAATTGCTTGGGCGGGTGCTGCGCTGCGCTCAGGCCATCCTGGATGGCGCACAGGGCGAGGAAATGCAGATGCGGGGCGGCGGAACCTGCCTGAGCTACGCATCCGAAGGCGTTAGCATTTGCTACACAGCGGAAAATATCTATAACGATTAATGGAAAGAATACAATATGCCCCGTCTCCTGAGGAGGCGGGGCATTTCTCTGTTCCATTAGCTGTTCTCTGACCGGTCGGAACGCACTTTGATGTCATAGCTGTCGCTGGGGATAAACGCCTGATTCGGCACCTTTTCATAGTCCAAATCCGACTCAATGCAGTAAATCTGCCGCAGCACCACGCAGGCGCTGACGTTCATCAAAATCAACCCCAGGGTGGGCAGCAGGTTGGCCCAGCTGTGAAGGCCAAGGTAGACCAGTTCCGCGACGGCAAGGGCGCCGAAGGCCAGCACCGCCATCATGCTGAAGTTCTTCATCCTGTCCCGCACCTTATACTGATGTATCTTTAGCGTTCGCCCGGCGGTAAGGTAGCACACCATCTCATAGCCAAAGCCCACCATGGCCAGGCAGACCAGACCGGTGAACCCGGCGACATAGGAGGCGGCGCCGACTCCTCCAACATTCACGCAGCCCGCAACTACGAACACCGCCAGCGCCCAGAGGCTCCGCAGACCGTAGCCCAGTTTGAGCTTCTTCCACGCCTGATCGGTCATGCTGTGGCGGTAATAATCCCCGGCATAGATGCGCTGAATACGCTGTACACCGGTCTCCGGATCTGTGACGATTCGTTCGACGTACCCTTCAAAATAGCTGTGATAAGATTTGTTGTAGGACATGTGTCAGCCTCCTCGGCAACATCAGGATAATAAAGCAGATCTGGTTTTTCACAGGCAAAACGTGGGGATACCGGAGTACCCCCACGTCCGCACAGAAGGAAAAATATGAAAGAAATCAGAGGGAATTAAGCTCCTTCACCCGGCAGCAGGACACCACATGATCCGGAGCCACCTCCACCAGTTCCTGCGGCTGCTGGCAGGCCTCTGTCGCGTAGGGACAACGGGATGCAAAGCGGCAGCCGGGCTTGGGATTGATGGGGGAGGTAATCTCGCCCTTCAGCAGAATCCGCTTGCTGGGGTTGTGGATATCCACCGAGGGGATTGCAGACAGCAACGCCTTGGTATAGGGATGCAGAGGGCTTTCAAACAGCCGCTCAGTGGGAGCCTTCTCCACCATCTGCCCCAGGTACATGACGCAGATGCTGTCGGAGATGTGCTGCACCACGGACAGGTCATGGGTGACGAACATCAGGGTCATACCCATCTCGTCCTGCAAGTCCATCAGCAGATTCAGCACCTGAGCCTGAATGGACACATCCAGAGCGGACACCGGCTCATCGCAGACCACGAATTCCGGGTTCAGCGCGATGGCCCGGGCGATGCCCACACGCTGGCGGCGGCCGCCGTCCAACTCATGGGGATAGGAAGCCCGCAGCCGGGGCTCGATACCCACCAGCTCCATCAGGCGCTCCGTCTCCTCGTCCAGTTCCTTCTTTTTGAAGCGCTTGGACAGGGCCAGAGGTTCGCGGATAATCTCCTCCACGGTCATACGGCCGTTCAGGGAGGAATAGGGATCCTGGAATACGATCTGCATCTTCTCACGGGCCTTGCGGAGCTGATGCTTGTTCAGCTTGGTGATGTCCTCGCCGTCCAGAAAAATCTGGCCGCCAGTGCTTTCATGGAGGTGGATGATGGTACGGCCAAGCGTAGACTTGCCGCAGCCGGATTCACCCACTACGCCAACGGTCTTGCCTTTCTCAATGGCGAAGGAAATATCGTCCACGGCGTGGAGCTGACCGCCCGGCGTCTTGAAGTATTTCTTCAGGTTCCTGATTTCAATGGTAGGAGCGGCCTTGGTTTCAATCGTTGTTGCCATTTGTCAGCCCTCCTTCTTCTCTAAGTGGCCCAAGTTGCAGCACCGGCAGGTATGGCCGGGAGTCAGCTCCGTCAGTGGAATATCACCCTGGCGGCAGGCGTCCGTTGCATAGGGGCAGCGGGGGCTGAAGTTGCAGCCCTTGGGCAGGTCTGTGGGGTCAGGGGTCAGGCCGGGGATGGGATGGAGCCGCTTCTGCCCTTTGGCCATGCTGGGCAGGGAGCCGAACAAGCCGTGGGTGTAGGGATGGGCAGGATGGTCGAACAGGTCTTCCTTGCTGCCCTGCTCGATAATCTCACCGGCGTAGACCACGGCGACGTCATCGCACATCTCAGCCACCACGCCCAGGTCGTGGGTAATCAGAATCATGGAAGTGTTCAGCTTCTCTTTCAGGTCGTTGATCATCTCCAACACCTGAGCCTGAATGGTCACATCCAGGGCGGTGGTGGGCTCGTCCGCCAACAGCAGCTCCGGATTGCAGGCCAGAGCGATGGCGATAACCACACGCTGCTTCATGCCGCCGGAAAACTGATGGGGAAAGTCGTCATACCGTTCCGGGGTGATACCCACCATTTTCAGCATTTCCAGAGCAGTTTCCTTGGCTTCGTGGGTGTTGCCGCTCTCACTGTGCAGGGCGACCACTTCGGCAATCTGGTCGCCAATGGTCATGACCGGGTTCAATGCGGTCATGGGGTCCTGGAAAATCATGGAAATCCGTTTGCCGCGGATCTGCAGCATATCCTCTTCCGGCGCGGTCAGCAGGTCTTTCCCTTCCAGCAGAATCTCGCCGCTGCGCACCTTGCCGGGCGGGTCGGACAGGACGCCGATGATAGATTTGGCGATGGATGTCTTACCGGCGCCGGTCTCGCCCACCAGCCCCAGGGTGTGGCCCTTATCCAGTGAGAAGGACACACCGTTGACCGCATGGACGACCTGCTTGCCGGTGATGTATTCCACAACGAGGTTGTTGACCTCCAGGAACTTTTCATTCGTTTGACTCATTTCAGCACCTCCGTCAACGCTTCAGTTTCGGATCCATAGCATCCCGCAGACCGTCGCCGATCATGTTGACCGCCAATACGGTAATTGCGATTGCCAGGCCAGGCCACAACAGGAGCAGCGGATAACTGCTGACGAAGCCCCGGGAACTGGAGAGCATTGCGCCCCATTCCGGTGTGCTGGTGGGCATACCCAAGCCAATATAGCTCAGGCCGGCTGCCTGCATGATGGTGGCGCCGATGCCCATGGTGATATTGACGATAACCGGGGACACGGTGTTGGGCAGCAGATGACCGAACATGATGCGGGTGGTGGTACAGTTGATGGAAGCGGCAGCCTCCAGGTATTCCGCGGAGCGCTCACTGAGGATTCGGGCACGGAGCATACGGGTAATGCCGGAAATGCCACCGATGGACAGCGCCAGCACCGTGTTGATAAAACCGGAGCCCAGCACGGTGGCGATGACGATGCTCAGCAGGTTGCCGGGGATCGCCTGAAGCACGTCCAGAATACGCATGATCAGGCTGTCTACCCAGCCGCCGTAATAACCGGCGATGGTGCCGAACACCAGGCCAATGACAGCGCCAAAACCGGCGGCGCACAGGCCCAGAGCCAGGGACCACCGGGCGCCGTACATGATACGGGCCAGCGTGTCACGCCCCAGGTTATCGCAGCCCAGGGGATGGGCGAGGGACATGGGTGCAAACGCATTGGAGGGATCCAGTGTGTTGGGATTGTAGGGGGTCAGCAGAGGGGCGAAAATGGCAATCAGAATGATAATACCTACCACGACCATACCCACGATGGCGGTGCGATTCTGCAGCAGACGCTTTACCACCTGGACGGCCTGACCCTGCTTTTTATACTTCTTTCTTGCTTCTGCGAAGGTTTCCGCAGTGGTCGTATTCATCGTTTCCACGTTTCCTTCCCTCACTTTCCACTGTACTGGGCTTTGATACGAGGATCAATCAAAGCGTAAACGATATCGACTACCAGCATCACAATACTGGTAACAGCAGCCAGAATCACCACGCTGCTCCGGATGACCGGATAGTCGCGGGTATTGATGGCGTTCAGCATATATGCGCCCAGGCCGGGGATGGAGAAGATCTGCTCGATGATGACCGCGCCGCCGATGCAGCGGCTGAAGTGGCCGCCTACCACCGTGACGACAGGGATCAGTGCGTTGGGGAGCATATGTTGCAGGATGACCTTGCCCTCAGGCACGCCCTTGGAGCGGGCCGTCACTACAAAGTCGGAATTCATCACGTCCAGCATGCCGGAACGCGTCTGCCGCAGCAGGCCGCCGATACCGGCCAGCGCGCTGGCCGCGATGGGCATAACGAAATATCGGGGACCGCCGATGCCGGAGACGGGCAGCACCTGCAGGTTGACGGCAAAGATAACCACCAACATCAGCGCGAACCAGAAGTCAGGCACAGAGACGCAGGCCATGGCAAAGACGGTGCAGGCGGTGTCCTGCCACTTGCCGCGCCGCAGAGCGGCATAAATGCCCAGAGGGATAGAAATGATAACGTCCACGATGATGCCGGAGATGCCAATCAGCAGCGTGTAGGGCAGACGGGACAACAGCTCATTCGTCACGGGGGCGTTATAGGTATAAGAGGTGCCGAAATCCCCCTGGAGGAGATTCAGCAGGTAAGTTCCCAGCTGAATCAGGAAGGGCTGATCCAACCCCAGCGAAGCCCGCAGCGCATCCTTCTGCTCTACGGTAGCGGTGCTGCCCAGCATAATCTCTACCGGGTCGCCAGGGACGAAGTACATGATAGTGAAAATAATAATTGCGGCTACGAAAACGACGATGACGCACATGACCAGCCGCCTTAAGATATACTTGCCCATAAGTTCATCCTTTTCACGTTTAATAGCAGGCCCCGCAGGGCGGTAACCCCCGCGGGGCCTGAGTGGTTTCCTACGGTTTAGTCAGTCAGACCGTTCATGAAACTGTTACTCGTCCTCTGCATAGATGCAGGCGTTGGGCCGGATGATGTACTGGTCGGAGAATACCACCTCAGTGATCTGGTTGCTGGTGGCATAGTAGTTGATGCCCTGAATCAGGCCCATGCACCAGGCGTTCTCAATCAGGTAGTCATGCAGCGCGACCACGTTCTCCTGGGTGTGACCTTCGGCAGTACGAACGGTGGACAGCATTTCCTGCAGATCGTCATCAAATACAAAGTTGATGGTGCCGCCCCAGCTGTACTTGGTCTCGTTCAGGACCTTCTCCCAGGCGTTCACGGCGTAGTCAGTGGAAGCATACTGCACCATGTACAGCTCCCAGGAGGTCTCATCGGAAGCGTACTCGCTCATCAGGCTGCTCTGGTAGGCGTTGACCTCAAGGGTGATGCCCACGGCCTCCAGATAGGCCTCCAGAATGGTGGCGACGTCGGTGGCGGCCTGCTCACTGGAGCAAATCAGACGCACGGTCAGTCCGTTGGGATAACCGGCCTCTTCCAGCAGCTCCATGGCCTTATCCGGGTCATAGCCATAATAGTTGCTCTCGGCCTCTTCCTTGTAGATGTCCTCATAGTAGTCATCATAGTTGCTGTTGCTGATGTCATAGACGGCAACCGCTGCGCCGGAGGAGTTGCTGTAAGCGGTGGCAACGCCCTCGCCGTCGATGGCCCAGAAGATAGCCTCGCGGACCAGCTGATCGCTGGTGGCAGTGCCTTCGCTGACGTTGGCGAACAGCATCCAGGTCAGGTTATCTGCCACCTCGGTGATGTGATAATCATCCAGCGCCTCGATGGTAGCCAGGTCGGAGGAGGAAACTGCACCGTAATCCAAGTCGCCGGTCTGGATGGAGTTGGCACGCTGGGCAGCCTCGGTGATGATCTTGAAGTTCACGACCTTGGCGTGAGCCTCAGAGGAACGAGCCAGATACTCCTCATCGGTCTGCCAGAAATCGTCCCGGGCGGTGAAGGTGATGATGTTGCCGCTGACATAGTTGGTCATCTCATAAGCGCCGGTGCCGACAGGATCGGTGGCCATGGAGTCGCTGCTGGACTCATAGGCGGCCTGGGTGACGATGAAGAACTGGAACCAGAAGCCTTCGAAATCGCCCATGCGGGCATCATCGGTGAAGGTGACGGTGAAGGTGTAGTCGCCGGTAACCTCGATGGAGTCGACGACCTTGACGGAGGAAACCTTGCCGATCTCCTTTGCGGTCTCCACGGAGAAGGCCACGTCGTTGGCAGTCAGGTTGTTGCCCTGGGAGTCGGTGATGTAGTCGAACAGCTCGACATCATAGACCAGGCCTGCATCGTCGGTCTGGGTGCGGCTCTTAGCCAGGCAGGTCTCGCCCTCCAGGTCGCCATACTCACAGATGAACAGAGTCTGGTAAACCAGAGGTACGATAGCGGAAGCGCCGCCCTGGTTGCCAGCCCAGGGGCCCAGGTCGGTTGGGTCACGCTCGGAAGCCAGGCTCATCTCTTCGATGATGGCAGACTCGCCGCTGTCAGCGGTCTCGCTGCTGCCCTCTTCCTCGGTGCTGTCACTGCTGGAAGCCTCCTCATCAGTGCTGTCGCTGCTGGAAGCCTCCTCGCTGCTGTCACCGCTGGAGCTGCTGCCACTGCTGGAACTGCTGGAACTGCTACCGCAGCCGACCAGCAGGCTCAAGCACATGGCCAGAGCCAGGAACAGAGCTAAGAACTTTTTCATTTTCATTTTGTTTGCTCCTTTTCTGATTTTTTATTCCAATGCGCAACCGCATTAAAATACAAGGTGAAAATTATCAAAAAGATTTACCGGAATCCCCCGCATTTTAACAAAAATGACGAGGACATCCCTAAATGTCAGTATAGTATCCCACTACCTTTGAATCAATTCTTTTTAAAGTTCTTTTATTCCTCCTTGGAATTTGTAAACAACCCGACCAAAACGTACGCTCACTCCTGAAGGCGCACAATCAGGGCCAGCGCGCTGCCCAGAAAGAGGTCGGCAGAGCCGCGGGCATAAAAGGAATTCATGGCCTCATACTTGAAGCAGTCATAGGCGGCGCTGTCAGCCAGGTATTTCTTCTCCGTGTTTTTGATATTGCTGACCATGTTCAGCAGGATGGTATGCTTCGCCGGGGAAGCCTCTTTCAGGCACAGAGCGATCCGGCTGGTCATCTCCGGCAACGCACCCACCAGCACCACGTCGCCGATGCCTGCGCCTACCACGGTCAGCGGCACAGTACCGCCCTCCCGGTAATCGTAATCATGGGTGGGGTGCAGTTCCTGGATGGGGCGGATTGTCTGTGCAGGGCAGTTTGCCGTGACAGCCTCCAGCTTCAGTTCACCCTCCGGCACAGCGCAGACTGCCCGGTTGGCTGCGCGGGTAGCCGCTTCGCCCAGCCGCCTGCCCAACTGCTCCATCAGCAGAAAGGCCGTACTCTGGGGCAGGGTGACGGTACGTTGGACGCCGTCCTTTCCCACTACGGTAGATTTGGCCTCAAAGACGGGTGCCTGGTCGCCGCAGGCGCCTACGCAGAAGACGGCGGGAACACCAAACTCCTCCTCCAGATACAGGCAGGCCGCTCCGGCCACGTCGCCGGTCATCTGACACATGCCATTCTCGTCAAAGGCAAATTTGGTAACGGAGGACTGCATTCCGTAGTTAAAGAACAGGGCGATAGGATGATCTGCCAGGTCGGTGAACTTCAACACAGCTACCGTCCGGTCAGACAGCTCGTCCTCATTGTGGCCCAGCCACCAGCCCTCCGCCGTCTCCACGTCCCTGCTCACATTGATAGTGCAGTCGGCGCTGCCATAGCCCAACCTGGCCGCCTGCCGGGATGCCATCGCCTGAGTGACGGCCTCGGTCACACCGGCGGTGAAGCTCCGACGCATGGCTGCGTTTTTAGCCCTGTGATCATCGGTCTGAAGCCGGGGGGCGTCATTATCCCAGATGTGGGGACCGCCAAAGGTGTGGGTTGCGCAAATCCAGATATGCTCCTCATCCAGCCCGGAGGCTGCTTTGGCAGCACCCAGGAAGGAGGCCATGGCCTCTGACATGATGGAGGTGATTTCAATGGTGACAATCAGGAGCGCTTCCCCGCACTCCAGATAGAGGGCGCGAACGTGGTTGTCATGTTTGCCGGAAAACGGCTCCGCAGTGGGGAAGCAGTCTGCCCCCAGTTGCACGTCTGCCGTCCCCGCGCCTGCAATAAGTTGACTCATAGTAATCCCTTCTTCGCTCTAATATTGCGCTGGCGGTCAGTCATCTCTCGTCTGCTCCAGCAGCCAGGTCTTGGTGCCTTTGATGCCATAGGCCACCTGCCAGGTTGCCATGTGGCATTGGAAGCCGCGTTCCTCAGTCTTCAGCACCGCATAGCGAATGTTGCAGTTTCTGGCTTTCAGTTCCTCCACTTGCTCCTCTGGCACGATACCGCCGTCCTGATCCCAGTCAGCCCGTTCGATGACCGCACCGGCCTGCGCCAGCAGCTCCAGCGAGGCGTTCATGCCGCTGTAGGCTCTGGGGTCACCTCGGGAGACGACGATAAACACCTTTTTGTCCTTGAGCGCCAGGATGCCCTCCTGGTCATGCTCCCGCTGACCTGCAATCAGCAGCAGAGCGGTGAAAAAGTCAGGACGGCGAACGGCCATCTCAATTTCGCTGATGGTACCCAGAGACTGGCCGGTGCCATATACCCGGTTCGGATCCACATTGTAGTCCTCAATGACGGACTCCAACAGGTCGAAGGTAGTCTCGATCCGGTCAGGGTCTCCATCCCCCACCAGCGGACGCTGGTACTGCGGGGCAACCACGATGCAGGGGTGCTCCTGCTGGAACTCTGGTTCCACCCAGGTGGTGGCGCCGATGCCCTGCCAGAGCGTCATTTTGGTTTCGCTGCTGCCTGCGCCCATGTCATGGATAAAGCAGACCAGGGGATAATCCCGACCGTCCCCGTAGCAGTCCGGCAGGAAGAGATTATATGGGATGTCCTGGCCGGTGCGCGGGCTGTGGAACAGCTTCTGAGTAAAACGCTCCACCAGAGGCTCCACTTCTCCGACGGAGGTCAGCGCCGACGCCCAGGGCGGGCAGCTGTCCCCGATGGGTGCCACCTGCTGGACGGCCAGCACAGGGTCGTCCCGGAGCATTTTCGCCTGGGGACCCACCCCCTCCATGCGGATAAGCTCCGTTGGCTCCAGCGCCAGAACGACGTAACAGCCTGCGTCAGCCGGGACAGAACCGTCGGGCCGCTCTGACACAGAGACACCGGTGATGGCGTGCCCTTCCACGGTGAACTGCGCCGGGGTCAGAGCCTCCGCCGGAATGACTCCGTCATAGGCCAGGATGGCTCCGGTCAGCCTCTGCCCGGCAGGGGCTGCCTGGCAAAGGCACTTCACAGAGATGGGTGCAATGAGTTTGTTCATAGATGACCACTCCTGTCTTGTATTTTTGCTTTTTGAAAACTTTTTTATATTTTATTAAATTCCCTCTTGAAAATCAATTCGATAAATGCTATACTTATTCCAAAGTGGACATTAGTCAAAATTCAGCCAGGCTGCCTGGTAAGGCCCTGCCAAACTACGTCAAAATGGAGGTCTAAACGAAATGGAACTAAACTATCTACGGGATTTCGTCGTTTTGGCAGACACTTGCCAATTTCAGGAGGCCGCTGAACAGCTTTATATCTCTCAATCTTCTCTTTCCAAGCACATCAAGACCATCGAGCAGGAATTTGGAAAGAAGCTGTTTGACCGTTCCACCCGGAAAGTGGAACTGACCCGGTTTGGCCGAGCGTTTCTGCCCTATGCCCAGCGGATTGTGGAGACGCAGACGGAGTATATCAATCTGCTGCTGCCGGAGCTTGCTGAGAAGGCGGATGTCATCTCCATTGGCATCTCTCCCCTGATTTCCTGCTACATCGTCTCCGATATGCTGGCCGCCTTTACCCGTGGGGACAGCGGCTACCCCGTCCACCTCTTTGAGGAGGAAGATGCCTCCCTGCTCGATATGCTCCGCAGGGGGAAGTGTAGCGCCATAATCTCCGCTGTAAACCAGATTTTAAAGCTGGACTACAGCGGCCTGATCACCGTTCCCCTGTTTGACGACACGCTGACGGCGGTTCTGCCGGAGCACCATCCCCTGGCCGGGCGAACGTCCGTCTCTGTGGCGGACCTGTCCAATGACAATTACATTCAGCTGGGCTACAAATATGAGAGCGACCCTGCTCTGGGGGTGCCGGTGGCCTACGCCAGCAGCATCTCCATGGCGGTGGATTTTGTAAAGAGGGGACTGGGCGTGTCCATCATCTGCAAGGACGCTGCCCTCAACCACCCGAAAGAGGGCGTCGTCTACGTGGACATGGAGTATAGCCCCAAACTGCAGGTCTGCATGATGTACAGTAAGAAACAAATGTCTTCTCCGGAGGTGCGGGCGCTGGTGTCCTATTTCCAGTCCTTTCAGTGTGAAAAGCAGACAGAACCGAAGAAAACGCCTGAGAAAGCCCCTTCCCCGCCCCAGCCATAACAGGCAACGCACGGCACGGGTCCAGCTTCCCCAGGGGCGCTGCCCCGGCGCCACATTCGGCGGCATCATCAGGGAGAAGCCCAGCGCATGGCGCCCGTTGACGGAGGTCGCAGACGGCAGCCCGAATGTGAGCCGGGCTTTTCGCTTTGCACAACAATCAACCGGCAGGGCACGCAATCGCGTGCCCTGCCGGTTATTTTTCTCGCTGAAACGGCATCGTTTCAGCGCCTCCCCCAAAATTCATTTGCATGACGGCCCGGGCTGTGCTATCTTAAATGTAATATAAATGACAATCCGGGAGGAAACAGCATGGAAATCAAGTTCACAGACGAGGAACTGGAGCGGTTCTCTCAGGCGGGCTACCTGCGCCGCTTTGCCCGGAATGAGATGATTTATCTGGAGGGGGACGTGGCCAATACGCTGTGCATCATCCGGCGCGGGCGGGTGCGCATTATGTTCAGCACCCCGGAGGGGGAGGAGTTGACGGTGGAAATCGTGGAAAAAGGGCGGCTCTTCGGGGAATCGTCCTTTTTGAGCAAGAGCCTGCGGCCCACCACCGTCACGGCGGTCACGGAGGTGGAACTGATTTGCTGCACAATTCCGCAACTGATTCCCTGCCTGTGCCAGAACCCGGATATTCTGACCAAACTGTTGCAACATTGCTCGGAAACGATGAATCACCTGTCCTACTCCCTGCACTCCTTCCGCTTCCTGAATCGATACCAGCGCATTGCCTCCTTCCTGCTGACGGAGACCGGAACGGATAACCCGGATAAGGAAATCACCGGCCAGTGCCTGCCCTATACCCATGATGAAATCGCCATGTGCCTGGGCCTGGCGCGGCCCACCGTCAGCCAGGTGCTAAAGGAGTTTGAGCGCAAGGGGTGCGTCAGGTGCGCCTATGGGCGGGTCTATGTCCTGGACAGGGCAGCGCTGGAGCAGGCGGTCAGCACAATTTAAACTTGGGAACCTCTGAATAAATGCACTGCGGCGCCTTACGGTAAATTTCCGCCATAAATGCGTTGCAAAATTTTGAAATCCGTCAGGATTCCTGCAATTTTGCGCCTTTTTCTGGCGAAAATTTCCTCGCAATCCGCTCTTGTCCATTTATTCAGAGGTTCCCTTGCAAGTCCTGATTCATTTGTGAAATGCTTGACAATCCAGCGTGGATACTGTATACTGATTTTGTCAAAAAATTCACAATAGATTCCCAGCCAATACAACTGTTCACAAGGAGGACATAACACTATGGGACGTTTACAGGACAAGGTAGCCGTTATCACCGGCGGCAACTCCGGCGTAGGCGCGGCGACTGCCGTTTTGTTTGCCAAAGAAGGCGCGAAGGTGGTCATCAGCGCCCGCCGGAAGGCGAAGCTGGACGAGGTGGCCGCGCAGATTCAGGCCGCTGGCGGCGAGGTGCTGGCCGTGGCCACTGACATCTCCAAGCCGGAGGACGCTGACAATCTGATTGCCAAGGCCATCGAAGCCTACGGCAAGGTGGACATTCTGGTGAACAACGCCGGTGTGCTGGAGGAGGGCCTGAAGCCCATTGACCGGGTCAGCACCGAGGATATGGATCGCATCATTGACACCAACACCAAGGGCACCATGTACTGTATGCGGGCGGCCAGCAGCAAGATGGCGGAGGTCGGCAGCGGCTCCATCGTCAACGTGGCCTCGGTAGCCGGTGTGGTGGGCAACGGCGGCGCGGCCTATGTGGCCTCCAAGTCCGCCATTGTGGGTGTCACCCGCCACACCGCTCTGCGCTTTGCGGGCACCGGTATCCGCTGCAACGCGGTCTGCCCCGGCACCATCGTCACCCCCATGGTGGCCGCCATGAACCCCGCCAACCTGGACCCGGATATGATGGGTCAGATGGCGAAGCACGGCGACCTGAAGATTCAGCCCTGCATGGCCAGCGACGTGGCCAACATCATCCTCTTCCTGGCCAGCGACGAGTCCCGGGCCATCACCGGCCAGGCCATCGTGTCCGACTTCGGAAGCTCCCTGTAATCAAACCGCAAACCGCCTCCAGACAGGAACCCTGTCTGGAGGCAGCTTTTTGCCCGGAACCGCCCTGAGGCGATTCTAATTCGTATAGCAGCAGAATATCACGCTTTGTTATTCTTCCTTCTGGTGATATAAAGTGTAGATAAGATTTTAGTACATACCGAAAAACCCCTGAAAACAAAGGAAATTTCGGTGTCCAGTAAAATCCTATCTACTTTTTTTATGGAAGGAGGAATGTCTGATGGGAAAGAAAAAGCAGCAGACCATTACTGCATTGTATGAGCGTCTCAGTCATGACGATGAATTGCAAGGTGAGAGCAATTCAATATCGAATCAAAAAAGGCTTCTCGAAGAATACGCAAAGCAACAGGGATTTTCTAATGTCCGGCATTATACGGATGATGGAATCTCTGGCACCCGTTTCGACAGGCCAGGATTTCAGGCAATGATGGACGATATTGAGGACGGGAAGGTGGCTATTCTGTGCCTAAAGGACATGAGCCGCTTTGGGCGTGATTATCTCCAGGTAGGCACCTACATGGAGGTGATCCGCAAGGCAGGTGTCCGGCTGATTGCCCTCAACGATGGCATTGACACGCTCAAAGGCGAGGATGAATTTACGCCGTTCCGCAATATCATGAACGACAACCTTACATAAAGAACGATGTTCTCCAGTAAGGTTGTCGTTGATACTACTCACGCTTCTACATACCCGACAAAGTTGTAATAAATCTTGATCTCGCGTTCATCCTGACCATTCACCATCTTGCGCTCGCCAACCTCGATCCGGTTGATGAGCCGCAGCAGCGTGGGACGGTCAAGCGTCTCCAGATGGGAATAGTCCTGAATCATGCTGATCCACTCATCAGCGCCGCTCTCAGCCTGCTCTAAGGCTTCGATTTTAGCACCGAGTTCCGCTTTCTGCTCCAGCTTTTCCAGACGCTCGTCCTCATACTTGTGCATAAGCTGCACACAGACCGTTTCCGGGATTGCTCCCTTCACTTTGTCCTCATAGGTGCATTGGATCAGGCGGTCAAGTTCGGAGAGGCGCTTCTCGATAGAAGATAGCATTGCCTTCTGGGAACGAACCTGCTCAGCGTCGGCGGCGTGCTTCTGCTGGCGAATCTTCTCCTTCAGGGTTTCAGGGTCGTTCTGCGCCCAGATCGCTTTCAACTGGATGTCCAGCAGGACGATGTTGGTAATGACCCTCTGATTGAGAACATGAGCGGAACACGCTGTTTTGCCACCAGAACAATACCGATTACAGATATAGCTGTGATACGGTGAATCAGAGCCATCCTTATGCTTGCGGGTTTCGTGGTAATGCCGCAGAGGGCTGCCGCAGTCCATACAGTAGAGAAGCCCGGCAAAGAGAGCGGTGGTGCCATCCTTTTTCGTGCGGTTGCGCATATTCTGCTCGTCCATCCGACGTACCTGTTCCCAAATCTCCTGCGTGATGAGCGGCTCATGGGTATTCTCCACTCTGATCCACTCATCAGTAGGCTTTGGAACCTGCTTGTGAACCTTATAGGACACATTGCCGGTCTTGTTCTGAACCGTATGTCCAAGGTAAACTTCACTTCGCAGAATGGCCTTGATGGTCTGTGCCTGCCAGAAGCCTCCATCGCTGCGGGGGTTCTGCTTGCCCTGGGACATATAATAGTAGTCACGGGGCGTAGGCAGGCCCTCCTCATTAAGAGTGGTGGCGATCTTCCGATAGCTGAATCCCTGACACCGCAGGTCGAAGATACGCTTCACGAGGGGAGCCGTCACCGGGTCGGGAATCAGGACGTGCTTGTCCTCCGGGCTTTTCTGATAGCCCATAGGCGCATAGCAGCCGATATACTTGCCGGACAGGAAGGTGGACTTTTTGACAGCCCGAATCTTACTGCTGGTATCTCTGGCATAGAGATCGTTCATGACGTTTTTCAAAATCATGACCATCTCATTGTTCTTGTGCAAGGTATCCACACCGTCATTGAGGGCGATGAAACGACAGCCCAGAGAGGGAAAGATATAATCGGTGTACTTGCCGCACTCGATATAATCACGTCCCC
>JAJQEV010000129.1 GCA_021201475.1 Clostridiales bacterium | reverse complement strand
CGGAGCAAGAAATGGGGCCCGCCGGGAGGGCAAGAACTGATTTCCTTTATCAATCCTAATCTAAGGAGGCTCACCCCTCCTCCCCATCCAAAAGCAAAGAACCTACTACCCACCCAACCGACGCCAACGCGTGAGAGAGGATGATTCGATTGGCAGAGACACCAGTGATAGAGCTGCAAAACGTCACCAAAACCTTCGGCTATGTGGTGGCCAACAGCGAGGTCAGCATGGACATCCGGTCGGGGGAGATTCTGGCCGTGCTGGGCGAAAACGGCAGCGGCAAGACCACCCTGATGAACATGATTGCGGGGATCTACTTCCCCGATTCCGGCCACATCCGCGTCCGGGGCAAGGAGGTATCCATCGCCTCTCCCAGGGACGCCTTCGATCTGGGCATCGGCATGATTCACCAGCACTTCAAGCTGGTGGACGTGTTCTCCGCCGCGGAGAACATCATGCTGGGCCTGGACGGGGGTATGCTGCTGGACCGGAAGGGCGTGGCGGCGAAGATTCGGGAGATTTGCGACAGGTACGGCTTCGAGGTGGACCCGGATCAGAAGGTCTACGATATGTCCGTCTCCCAGAAGCAGACGCTGGAAATCGTGAAGGTGCTGTACCGCGGGGTGGACATCCTGATTCTGGACGAGCCCACCGCTGTCCTGACCCCCCAGGAGACGGAGAAGCTGTTCGCCGTCCTGCGGAACATGAAGGCGGACGGCAAGAGCGTGGTCATCATCACCCACAAGCTCCACGAGGTCATGAGCGTCTCCGACCGGGTGGCCGTCCTCCGGAAGGGCAAGTACATCGGGGACATCGCCACCAAGGATACCAACCCCCAGGAGCTGACCAACATGATGGTGGGCCGGGCGGTGGAGCTGAACATCGAGCGCCCCGCCCCGGTGAACCCCCAGCCCCGGCTGGTGGTGGAGCATCTATCCTGCACCTCCCCGGCGGGAGTGCAGGTGCTGAAGGACGTGTCCTTCACCGCCTACTCCGGCGAGATTCTGGGCATTGCAGGCATCTCCGGCTGCGGCCAGAAGGAGCTGCTGGAGGCTATCGCGGGCCTGCAGCCGGTGACGGCGGGCAGCAGCGTCCTGTACTACCCGGAGGGGCAGGCGCAGGAGCAGCTGGTGGGCTGCTCCCCCCGGAAAATCAAGGACATGGGGGTACACCTGTCCTTCGTGCCGGAGGACAGGCTGGGCATGGGCCTGGTGGGCAGCATGGGCATCCCGGATAATATGATGCTCCGCAGCTACAGCGAGGGCCGCTCCATCTTCACCGGGCACAAGAAGCCCAACCGGATGGCGAAGGAAGTGGTGGACGAGCTGGGGGTAGTCACCTCCAGCATGAACGCGCCGGTGCGGAAGATGTCCGGCGGCAACGTCCAGAAGGTGCTGGTGGGCCGGGAAATCGCCCTGAGCCCCTCGGTGCTGATGACGGCTTACGCCGTCCGGGGACTGGACATCAACACCTCCTACACCATCTACCATCTGCTGAATGAGGAGAAGCAGCAGGGCGTCTCCGTGATTTACGTCGGCGAGGATTTGGACGTGCTGCTGGCCTTGTGCGACCGCATCCTGGTGCTGTGCGCCGGACAGGTCAACGGCATCGTGGACGGCAAGACCGCCACCAAGGAGCAGGTGGGCCTGCTGATGACCAACCTACAGGAAAAGGAGGGCGACTGACCTATGCAAACTTCTGCTTCCGGCGCACCCCGCCTCCGCATCGTCAAGCGGGACAGCCTGCCCCTGTGGAAGTCCGTGGTAATCCGCCTGCTGGCGGTGCTGCTGGCCCTGCTGGTGGACGCGGTGCTGATTTACTGTATCGTGAACATGAACCCGGTGGAGGTCTACAAGACCATGTTCAGCGGGGCCTTCGGCACCTCCCGCCGGGCCTGGATTACCGCCCGGGACACGGCGCTGCTCCTGTGTATGTCGGTGGGCCTGGCCCCCGCCTTTAAGATGCGCTTCTGGAACACCGGCGCGGAGGGCCAGATTTTGGTGGGGGCCATCTGTACCGCCTTCTGTATGATCAACTTTGCCGACATCCTCCCCACCGGCCTGCTGCTGGTGGTGATGGCCCTGGCCTCCATCGTGGGCGGCGGCATCTGGGGACTTATCCCCGCCGTCTTTAAGGCCAGGTGGGACACCAACGAGACGCTGTTCACCCTGATGCTGAACTATGTGGCCATTCAGCTGACCTCCTTCTGCGTGGCCTGCTGGGAGAATCCCTACGGCTCCAATACCGTGGGCATCATCAATCAGAACTCCCAGATCGGCTGGTTCCCCTCCCTGTTCGGCGCGTCCTACGGCTTAAACATCCTGCTGGCGGTGCTGCTGACGGTGGGGATGTTCTGCTACCTCCGCTACACGAAGCAGGGCTACGAAATCGCCGTGGTGGGGGAGAGCCGCAACACCGCCCGGTACGCCGGCGTGTCCATCACCAAAGTGTATATCCGCACCATGATTATCTCCGGGGCCATCTGCGGCTTCTCCGGCTTCATCGCCGTGGCAGGCTCCTCCCACACCGTCTCCACCTCCACGGCGGGGGGCCGTGGCTTTACCGCCATCATCGTGGCCTGGCTGGCCAAGTTCAACACCTTCTTTATGGTGGTGATTTCCCTGCTGCTGGTCTTTCTGGAGAAGGGGGCCAGCGAAATCGCCTCCCAGTACAACCTGAACGAGTACGCCGCCCAAATGATAGAGGGGGTCATCCTGTTCTTCATCCTGGGCAGCGAGTTCTTCCTCAATTACCGCCTGGTCCGTCCCGGCAAGGAAAAGGAGGGCAAGTGATATGTCGCAGCTCATTTCCCTGTTGCAGGCCGCCATCACCTTCGGCACCGTCATTATGTTCGGCGCCCTGGGGGAGATAGTCACGGAGAAGTCCGGCAACCTGAACCTGGGTACCCCCGGCATCATGTACCTGGGCGGCATCGCCGCTCTGGCGGGGGCCTTCTTCTACGAGAGCGGGACGGAATCCCCCAACGCCCTGGTGGGCATCCTGATTGCCACGGTGTGCTGCGTGGCAGCCTCCGCCCTGGGCGGGCTGATTTACGCCTTCCTGACCGTCACCCTCCGGGCCAACCAGAACGTCACCGGCCTGACCCTGACCATCTTCGGCTCCGGCGTGGCCAACTTCTTCGGCGGCAGCATGAACAAGCTGGCCGGCGGCGTGGGGCAGATCTCCGTAGCCACCACCAGCGGCGGCTTCCGGGCCACCCTGCCCCTGGCGAAGCTGGGGACGGCGGGCAGCATCCTCTTTAACCACGGCTTCCTGGTGTACATGGCCATCGCCCTGGCGGTGGTGCTGCACCTGCTGCTGGGCCGCACCCGGGTGGGGCTGAATCTGCGGGCGGTGGGGGAGTCCCCCGCCACGGCAGACGCCACCGGCATCAACGTCACCCGGTACAAGTACACCGCCACCTGCGTGGGGTCGATTATCACCGGCCTGGGCGGGATGTTCTACGTTATGGACTATATCAAGGGTACCTGGGCCAACGACGGGGCCATCGAATCCCTGGGCTGGCTGGCCCTGGCGCTGGTGATTTTCGCGGCGTGGAAGCCGCTGAACACCATCTGGGGGGCATACCTGTTCGGCGTCCTGTACTGGCTGTACTACTATATCGGCGGGCTGACCCGGTACTCCCAGGAGCTGTTCAAAATGCTGCCCTATGTCGTCACCATCGTGGTGCTGGTCATCACCTCCATGCGCAAGAAGCAGGAGAACCTGGGGCCTGCCGCCCTGGGGCAGAACTACTTCCGGGAGGAGCGGTGAGGGCTCCCAAGCAGACAACAAAAACGGGCTGTGCGGCTGCGCAGCCCGTTTTTTTCTGTCCGGCGCGGATTTCTGAGACATCGCTCCTCCGATATGGACACCGGAAGGGAGCCGCTGGCGGGCCGCGTCGAAAAGCTCCGCCCGCCTCATTGGAATAGGCTGGAAACCCCTGAAAACCGAGCAAACTCCGCACTTTTAAGAAAAAATTCATATCTTCCTCCTTGCCAAGGGGCCTGTCTTGTGCTAAGATGGGAGCAGACTTTTGGAGGGGCGGTTTTGCCTGCCGGTTTTCCGAAGGAATCATCATAACATCGGCCCGGACGGCCAGCCCGGGTCTGGAGGATAACGTACCATGAACCATATCAAGCGATTTTGCGCAGCGTTTCTGACACTGGGGCTGCTGGCCTTCACCGGCTGCACCGTTCAGGGGAGCGCTGCCTCCGGTTCCGTCTCCGACAGCACCCTGCCGGAGACGGATTCCACCGCCAGCATGACGCTGATCGGCATCGCCTTGGCCGGCGGTGCGGAGGGGAACGACTCCCTGGACGGCCAGGCCGCCGAGCTGCAAACCACGCTCCAGAATGCGGGCTTCTCCGTGGAGGTGGCCTACGCAGAGGAGAACGGGGACACCCAGAGCCGTCAGCTCAACGCCATGATTGAAGATGAATGCGCCATCCTGATTGTGGAGGCGGTGGACGCAGACGCCATTGACGACGCCCTGACCGCCGCCGGTCAGGCGGGCATTGCCATCCTGGCCTGCGGCACCTCTCTGGACAACGGCGCCGTCACCTGCTATGTGGGAACGGACTACGCCGCTATGGGGGCCGCCCAGGCCGCCTATCTGGTGGAGGTTCTGGGGCTGGACGGCGAGGACGCCGGAAGCGACAGCTATACCCTGGAGCTGGTGGCGGGAGACACCGCTGCCGACCGCCTCATTTTTGAGGGAGCCATGGAGGTTCTGAACGAGTACCTGACCAGCGGCCAGCTGACTATCCCCTCCGGCCGGCAGAGCTATGAGGATGTGGCGACGGCGGACGCCGCCGACCGGATGGAGGACCTGCTCACCACATATTACTCCGGTGGGGAAAATCTGGACGTACTCCTGACCACCAGCAATGAGACTTGCAGCGCCGCCCTGACCGTATTCAACGATTCCTATAAGGGCAGCGTCTACCCCATCGTGGTGGGCGCCCAGTGCGGGCTGGAAAGCGTCCAGTGGCTCAGTGACGGGTATCTGGCCATGACCACCCTGACCCCGGAGGTGAGCTATGCGGACCAGGTGCTCACTCAGATTCGGCAGATCCGCAACGGCGAGACTGCGGAAGACTGCCTGGCCACCGGCGAGGTCGTCACGGCGGACAACTTCCTGGAGGTGCTGGTGGACAGCGGGCTATACTCTGTCTCCCTCACCGGCGAGGTCACCGAGGGCGCAAGCGAGGAGAGCAGGGATGATACAGGCACCGAGGACGTGCCTGTGGTGGACTATGAAGCGGAGGACGACCTGGAAGGCGACAGCTCAGAAGCCCAATAAAAAAATTGCATTTCACACTTCTGTAACATTTTCCTGTGAAGTTCTGTAACATCCCGGGTGTATCTTATAAACATGAGTTGAGCAACTTCTTCTTTTCATTCTATCCTCCCTAATTTCCCTATGGGAACAGCGGTTCACATTGTGAGCCGCTGTTCCTTATTGTTTTGAGTTCCCACTGCATACATACAAAGGGCGGTGCGCTTCCGGTTCATTCGGAGGCGCACCGCCCTTTTGTTGTTGCATTATTCCCGCTCTGCCAGAGGGATAAACTCCCGCTTCGGCACCATGGACTTGTAGGCCGGGCGAATGATTTTCCCCGGCGTGGTGTAAATTTCCTCCATCCGGTGGGCGCACCAGCCGGGCATACGGGCAGCGGCAAACAGGGGAGTGAACAGCTCCTCCGGAATGTTCAGCATCATGTACACAAAGCCACTGTACAGATCCACGTTGGCGCACATGGGGCGGTTGTTCCCCTTCACCTGGCGGAACACCTCCGGCGTCAGCCGCTCGATGGACTCCACCAGGTCCAGGCCGTCGTCCATGCCCTTTTGCACGGCCAGGCGGCGGGCGAACCGCTTTAAAATGGCCGCCCGTGGGTCGGACAGGGTGTAAATGGCGTGGCCCATGCCGTAAATCAGCCCGCTGCCGTCCCCCAGCTCCCCGTTCAGGATGCGCTCCAGGACGGACTTGATTTCCTCATCGTCCTTCCAGTCGTGAACCTCGGCGCAAATCACGTCCATCATCTGCTTGCAGCGGACATTGGCCCCGCCGTGTCGGGGGCCCTTCAGCGCCCCCACCGCCGCCGCGATGGAGGAATAGATGTCGGTGTAGGAGGAGGAGATCACCCGGCAGGTGAAGGTGGAATTGTTGCCGCCGCCGTGCTCCGCGTGGAGCACCAGGCACAGGTCCAACAGCCTGGCCTCCTCCTCCGTGTAGGACTGGTCCTTGCGGATGGCGGCCAGGATATTCTCTGCCGCGCCCTTATCCTTCATGGAGCGGTGGAGGTACAGGGAATCCTTATCGTAATAGCACCGCTTGGCGGAGTAGGCGTGGGAGATAATCATGGGGGTGCGGGCGATGAGCTGCATGGCCAGCCGCAGTTCGTTTTCTATCGTTCTGGTCTCCGGGTCCTCGTCATAGGAATAGAGGGTGAGGATGCTGCGGGCCAGCTTGTTCATAATGTCCCGGCTGGGGTTGCGGATAATCATGTCCTCGGAGAACATGTGAGGCAGGGTGCGCAATTCCCCCAGGACGGTGCAGAAGTCCTCCAGTTGCTGCTGGTTAGGCAGGGCGCCCATCAGCAACAGATAAATCGTCTCCTCAAAGCCAAAGCGTTCCTCGGTGATGAAGCCCCGAATCAGATCCTCCACGTCGATACCGCGATAGATCAGGTGGCCTTCCACCGGTATGCGCTCGCCGTCCTCCACCATGTAGCCCCGGACGCTGCCCACCTCGGACACGCCGGCCATAACACCGGTGCCGTCGCTGTTGCGCAGCCCCCGTTTGATGTCCGCCTTCTGATAGATAGCAGGGTCGATATAGTTGTACTTGGAAAATTCTTCTGACAGAGCGTGCATATAGGCGCTGCCTCCGGTGGGGACTGCGTTCGGCATGAAGCTCAACTCCCTTTCTTACATATTTTTGCATGGAATATCATACCATATTTTGAATCAAAGGTCAACGCGCGTTTCTTGAAGCAAATTAAAATTGTCAAAACAAGGCGTTTTGTGCCATGAAAAACAACTGATTTTTGTGAATTATGAAGGAACGAGGGAAGCAACTTGCAAAAGAATCAGGTCAAACGCGGTCTCCGCCAGATGGCGGCGGCGGTGGCGGCGCTGCTGTCCGTCGTATTCCTGCTGCCCCTGGGGCTGGGGGAGACGACCAGGGCGGAGGCTGCCGGAGGAGGCACTGCCCAGACCGCCAGTTCCTCCTCCGGCGTTTCGCCGGAGGAGGCTTCCGTCCTGACAGAGGAGATGTCCGCAGAGGACGCTGCCCCGGAAGCCGACACCCTGGACGGGGCGGTGGAGGTGACGGTGCTGCTGGACGGGGAACACTGCACCCTGCCCCTGGATGAGTACCTGTGGGGTGTGGTGGCGGCGGAGATGCCCGCCGCCTTCCAGGAGGAGGCGCTGAAAGCCCAGGCCATCGCCGCCCGCACCTACACCCTGTACCGCATGGCTCACGGCACGGACAGCCACGACGAAGCCCTGTGTGGCGACCCGAACTGCTGCCAGGCGTGGATCTCCCGGGAGGAGCGGCTGGCGGCCTGGCCGGAGGAAAACGGGGAGGCTTATGCGGAGAAAATCGCCGCCGCCATCGCGGACACCGACGGGGTTTACCTGACCTATGCCGGAGAGCCGCTGCTGGCGGTGTTCCACGCCTCCTCCGGCGGCTTCACCCGCAGCGCCCTGGAGGTATGGGGGCAGGAGCTGCCCTACTTGGTCAGCGTAGCCAGCCCGGAGGACGACAGCGGCGTCCCCAACTATTACAGCGTGGTGACGGTGGAGGCGTCCGCCTTTCAGAAGGCGATTCTGGCGGAGTATCCCGACGCCGACCTGTCCGGCGACCCGGCGGACTGGTTCGGGGAGGTAGCCTATGACGAGGCGGGGCTGCCCGTCTCCCTGACGGTGGGAGGCATCAGCATTGCCACGGCGGAGCTACGGGCCATGTTCGACCTCCGCTCCCCCACTCTGACGGCGGAGGGGGATGAAGACGGTGTCACCTTCTACGTCACCGGCTACGGCCACGGGGTGGGGATGAGCCAGTACGGGGCCAACGCCCTGGCAAAGGAGGGTAAGACGGCGGAGGAGATTCTGCTGTGGTACTACACCGGGGCAGAGCTGGCGACGCTGCCGCTGGATGAGTAGGGGTGTATGCCTGGCGGAATAGCGGCCTGTTCTCCAAAAAAGGCTGTGAAAAGCCCCCTAAAACAAGAAGGCTTCTGGCGCAAATTTGTGTGCCGGAAGCCTTCTTTTATTCCAGCGGTTTTTTACAACCTCAGGTATCCAGCGCGTAATAGTACAGCGCCTTTTGATCGGTGTCCAGCACCGGCACGGAGAAGTTATAGGAGTAAATCTCCTCCCGCTGCCCAGGGCAGGTGTCCCGGCATACATCCAGTAGCCGTCGGCGGGGAGGTTCTGGGCCCAGAACCCCTCCGATTCGTCGATGAGTAAGATGAGTAAAATGTAGGAGAGCCGCCCGTCCTGGGCAATGGCACCTGCCAGTTCCCGCCGTTCCTGGCTTAGGCCAGCAGGCTGTCATAGTCCTCCTGAGAGAAGGTGTAGCGGGTCAGGGTGACGCCGTCCCCGTGGAAGCCGCCGTGAGTCTTGATGAGGCTCTCCGACACGGTGGAGGCGGGCAGGGTGAGGGAGAAGTCCGCCTTCACATCGTCGGCGTGGGGCACCGCGCCGGAGCCTCTAAGATTCATTTGAGGCGGAGCACTTGTTTTTTTTCATAACAGTTGACTTTGTCCACCTGTTCTGCTATACTATTTAGTGGACTAAGTCCACTAATATCGGAGGTGCAGGCACATGGGGATGTACGATGAGCTGTGCAGCAAAATCAGAGCGTTCAACCGCTTTTATACCGTGCGGATGGAACTGCTCAGCGCCAATTATCTCGGAACCGCCTATTCCGTCACGGAAACGAGAGTGCTCTTTGAACTAAAAAATCGCGGCGGATGTATGCAGAGCGAGGTTGCCAAAGCGCTGCGTATCGACAAGAGCTATCTGAGCAGAATCGTCCGCCGCTTTACCGCAAAAGGACTTGTGGAGAGGCGGAAATGCGACGGCGACAAGCGGGCGGAGGAACTCACCCTGACTGCGCTTGGGACTGCGGAGACGGAACGCTTAATTGCGCTGACGAACAGCCGCATCACGTCTCAGCTGTCAGGATTAGACCAAAGCGACTGCGACGCCCTTTCCGCTGCACTGGATACGGTTATTTCGATTTTAGGGAACCTCTGAATAAATGAACGAGAGCGGATTGCGAGGAAATTTGCGTCAGAAAAAGGCGCAAAAGCGCAGGAATCCTGACGGATTTCAAGATTTTGCAACGCATTTATGGCGTAAATTTACCGCAAGGCGCCGAAGTGCATTTGTTCAGAGGTTCCCCAAGAAAAGGAGTGTATTGACATGAAAATCATACCCTTTGAGGAACGCTATCGGCAGGATTTTATTGACTTCAACACGGATTGGATCGTCTCCAACTTCGGGGCGCTGGAGGAACACGACCGGGAGACCTTCGAGACCATTGATGAAGCCCTGCAAAACGGCGGAATGATTTTTTTTGCCGTGGAGGATGATACGGCCCTTGCCGCCTGCATGGCCATGCCGATGGAAGGCACAACGTGGGAGATCTGCAAGCTGGGTTCGAACAAAAATCTTCCCCATAAGGGCGCGGGCAGCGCCGTATTTCGGGCCTGCATGGACTGGGCGCTGGCCCACGGCGCGCAGCGGCTGTTTATCCTCTCCAACAGGAAGCTGAAGCCCGCGCTGCACATTTATGAAAAGTTCGGTTTCCGGGAGGTCAGGCTGGACAATTACGAGTATGTCAGGGGCGACATCGCCTTTGAATATACGGTCTAGCCGCAGCGCAGGACGCAGGCGGGGGATGCAGTTTGTCATTTCCCGCCTGCGAAAGAAATGGAAACCACCATAAGGAAAGTGAAAACGGGATAAAATCAAAAAACTGCAAACTTTTCCCAAGAAAACCCTTGACAAGCGCTTCGGAACATGGTACAGTATGCAAGGTGCCCTCTTACGGGGGTGCTATGCGATGACGCGGGAGATTGCGGTCAGCAGGCCGGTAACTTCCGCTGAGTATGTCCGGACCGGATTCGGGCGGCTGATTTCGTGCGCTGTGCCAAGGGCGAGTATATCGCCACGCATGGCGGCCAGCCGACAGATTCTGTCGGCTTTCTGTGTGCCGTGGAGTGATACACGCGGCGGAGTGTACAGAAATTCAGCCCACCCGGCCCCGTCCAGCCATGTACGTCTAATGTACGAAATAAGGAGGAACACAAATCATGGCAAACGAATCTATCCGCATCCGCCTGAAGGCCTATGACCATCAGCTGATCGACGCCAGCGCAGAGAAAATCGTCGAGACCGCCAAGCGCACCGGCGCCTCCGTCTCCGGCCCCATCCCGCTGCCCACCAAGAAGGAAGTCGTCACCATCCTGCGGGCTACCCACAAGTATAAGGACTCCCGTGAGCAGTTCGAGCGCCGCACCCACAAGCGCCTCATCGACATCCAGAACCCCACCCCCAAGACGGTGGAGTCCCTGATGAATCTCCAGCTCCCCGCCGGTGTGGACATCTCCATCAAGCTGTAAGCAGAGCGGACGCAAACTTTTGTCCCTGAAACTGAGGGGACGCAATTCACTTCGTTGTACCCGTTTCCCGGCGACTTGCGAGTCGGGAGGGTCATGTTGAGAGAGCAATGAACCATTGTGAGTCCAATGCATGATGGTGTCAACTACCTCAACCAATAACCTTTAAGGAGGAAAACAAAAATGGCCAATGAAAAGGCAATCATCGGCACAAAGGTCGGCATGACGCAGACCTTTGACGAAGACGGCAAGGTCGTTCCTGTTACGGTCATCAAGGCAGGCCCCTGCACCGTCGTCCAGAAGAAGACAGCCGAGAAGGATGGCTACGAAGCCATTCAGCTGGGCTATCAGCCTACCACCGAGAAGCACCTGACCAAGGCTCAGAAGGGCCACCTGGCCAAGGCCACTGACGAGAACCTGAAGGTCCTCAAGGAGGTCCAGTTCAGCGAGTATGACAAGCTGGAAGTGGGCGACATCCTGAAGGCCGACGTGTTCGCCGCCGGTGAGCACGTTGACGCCACTGCCATCAGCAAGGGCAAGGGCTACGCAGGCGTGGTCAAGCGTTACGGCGCACAGCGCACCCCCATGACCCACGGCGGCGGCCCTGTCCACCGTCACGCAGGCTCCATGGGCTCCACCTCTACCCCGTCCCGTATCCGCAAGGGTAAGATCGGCGCGGGCCAGATGGGCGCGGAGCAGGTCACCATTCAGAACCTGACCGTGGTGCAGGTCGACCCTGACATCGACCTCATCGCAGTCCGGGGCGCGGTGCCCGGTCCCAAGGGCGGCATCGTCGTATTGAAGAGCACTGCCAAGGTCCTGGTGGAGAAGCAGGCCGGTGCGGCTATCAGCCTGAACCCGCAGAAGGCTTCCGGCCGGAACCCGCAGAAGGCTTCCGCAAGGAACCACTAATTGAAGGGAAGGAGAGATTACAATGGCTAAGGCTAATGTATATGATATTACCGGCGTTCAGACCGGCGATATCCAGCTGTCTGACGCTGTGTTCGGCATCGAACCCAACGAGGCCGCTGTCCATGCCGTGGTCAAGAACCACCTGGCAAACTGCCGGCAGGGTACGCAGTCCGCTCTGACCCGCGCTGAGGTTTCCGGCGGCGGCAAGAAGCCCTGGAGACAGAAGGGCACCGGCCGCGCCCGTCAGGGCAGCACCCGCAGCCCTCAGTGGACCCACGGCGGCGTCGTGTTCGCCCCCAAGCCCCGCAGCTACAGCTACACCCTGAACAAGAAGCTCAAGCGCCTGGCGCTGAAGAGCGTCCTGTCCGACAAAGCCGCGAAGAACGCCGTCTATGTGGTGGATGGCCTGGATTTGGACGAGGTCAAGACCAAGAAGATGGTTCAGCTGCTCACCGCCATCGACGCGGGCAAGAGCGTGGTCGTCACAGACGGCGTGAAGCAGAACGTGGTGCTGTCCGCCCGGAACATCCCCGGCGTGGTCACTACTCCCGCAACCATCCTGAGCGTGTATGACATCGTCAACGCCAAGAGCCTGGTGGTCGATAAGGCCGCCCTGGCTACCATCGAGGAGGTATTTCAGTAATGACTGCTTATGATATTATTCGGAAGCCCGTCGTTACCGAGGCTTCCATGATGGCTACCAGCGACCGGCAGTACACCTTCGTGGTGGACAAGCGGGCCAACAAGACCGAAATCGCCTCCGCCATCGAGAAGATTTTCGATGTGAAGGTGGAGAAGGTCAACACCATGAACTATGATGGTAAGAAGAAGCGCATGGGCAACGGTCCTATGGGCAAGCGCCCCGCCTACAAGAAGGCTGTCGTCAAGCTGACTGAGGACTCCAAGACCATCGAGCTCTTCGACGAAATGGTTTAAAGGAGGTAACGCATCATGCCTGTAAAGACTTATAAGCCGACTACCCCGGCACGCCGCGGTATGACCGTGTCCGGCTTCGATGGGATCGACAAGAAGGCCAAGCCTGAGCGCAGCCTCACCCAAAAGCTGAACAAGCACTCCGGCCGCAACAGCTACGGCCGCATCACCGTCCGCCACAAGGGCGGCGGCAACAAGAAGATTTACCGCATCATCGACTTTAAGCGGGATAAGGAAGGTCAGGCCGAGGTGCTGCGCCTGGAGTATGACCCCAACCGCACCGCTTATATCGCCCTGATTCAGTATGAGGACGGCACCAAGAGCTATATCCTGGCTCAGTCCGGCCTGAAGAAGGGCGACAAGGTGGAGTCCGGCCCCAATGCCGACATCCTCCCCGGCAACTGCCTGCCCCTGTCCAACATCCCCGTCGGCACTGTCATCTCCTGCATTGAGATGCACACCAACCACGGCGCACAGCTGGTGCGCGCCGCCGGTGAGGCCGCTCAGCTGATGGGCAAGGAGGGCAAGTACGTTCAGGTCCGCCTCCCCTCCGGTGAGTACCGCCTGATCAAGTCCGACTGCCGCGCCGTCATCGGCGGCATCGGCAATGAGGACCATGGCAACATCCACATTGGCAAGGCCGGCCGGAAGCGCCACATGGGCATCCGTCCCACCGTCCGCGGCTCTGTGATGAACCCCAACGACCATCCCCACGGCGGCGGCGAAGGCCGCGCCCCCATTGGCCGTCCCGGCCCTGTCACCCCCTGGGGCAAGCCCGCCATGGGTTACAAGACCCGGAACAAGAAGAACCGTACCGAGAAGTTTATCGTCCGCCATCGCGGCGCGAAGTAAGGAGGCATTAGCATGAGCAGATCGATCAAAAAAGGCCCCTTCTGCGCCCCTGAGCTGCTGAAGCGGGTCGATGAACTGAACGCGACGGGAGAGAAAAAGGTGCTGAAGACCTGGAGCCGCAGCTCCACCATCTATCCCTCCTTCGTCTCCCACACCATCAACGTGTACAACGGCAAGAAGTTCATCCCTGTCTATGTGACCGAGGATATGGTGGGTCACAAGCTGGGCGAGTTCGCGCCTACCCGCACATTCAAGGGCCACAGCGGTGGCAAGACCAAGTAAGGAGGACATGAAACATGAGTGAAGCTAAAGCGAGCTTGTCCTTCGCCCGCATCTCCCCCCGGAAGGTGAACGTGGTCTGTGAGCTGATTCGTGGCAAGGACGTGGAGATGGCCACCGCCATCCTGAACAATACTCCCAAAGCAGCCTCTGAACTGCTGGTCAAGCTGGTGCAGAGCGCGGCGGCCAACGCCGAGAACAACCACGGGATGGACCCCGATAACCTGGTTGTCAAGGCGGCCTACGCCGACGCCGGTATGACCATGAAGCGTATGCGCCCCCGGGCCAAGGGCCGCGGCTGCCGCATCGACAAGAGAACTTCCCACATCACCGTCGTGGTGGCGGAGAAGGAATAAGGAGGCAAGAAAATGGGACAGAAAGTAAATCCCCACGGCTTCCGTGTGGGCGTGATTAAGGACTGGGATTCCCGTTGGTACGCCAGCGATGAGAAGGTCGGCGACCTGATCGTTGAGGACAACAAAATCCGTAAGTTTTTGAAGAAGACCCTGTACGCCACCGGTGTGCCCAAAATCGAAATCGAGCGGGACAACGCGAAGGTCACTGTCTATGTGCACTGCGCCCGCCCCGGCATGATTCTGGGCAAGGACGCCACTGAAATCGAGAAGCTCCGCGCCCAGCTGGAGAAGATGACCGGCAAGACCGTGGCGCTGAACATCGTTGAGGTCAAGCGGGGCGAGGTGGACACCAACGCCCAGCTGGTGGCCGAGAACATCGCCCAGCAGATTGAGAAGCGTACCTCCTTCCGTCGGGCCATGAAGAACGCCATTGGCCGGGCCATGAAGTCCGGCGCCAAGGGCATCAAGGTCAGCATCGGCGGCCGTCTGAACGGCGCTGAAATCGCCCGCACCGAGCATTACCATGAGGGCACCATTCCCCTGCAGACCCTGCGGGCCGACATTGACTACGGCTTCGCTGAGGCCGCCACCACCTATGGCCGCATCGGCATCAAGGTGTGGGTGTACAAGGGCGAGGTGCTCCAGCAGACCCTGCGCACCACCCCCCGGACGCTGGATTTGAGCAAGCCCTACCATGAGCGCAGCGACCGTCCCCGCCGCCGCAATGACCGCCGGAACGACCGTAGCGACCGCAACCCGAATGGCCGCAGCCAGAGCGCTGGCCGCAGCCGTCAACCCCGTAAGGAAGGAGGAGATCAGTAATGCTGATGCCGAAGAGGGTCAAGTACCGCAAGCAGATGCGCGGGCGCATGACCGGCAAAGCCAGCCGCGGCAACACGGTCAGCTATGGCGAGTACGGCCTGCAGGCTCTGGAGCCGGCATGGATCACCTCCCGTCAGATCGAAGCGGCCCGTGTCACCATGAGCCGCAGCACCAAGCGTGGCGGCAAAATCTGGATTAAGATTTTCCCTGACAAGCCCGTTACCAAGCAGCCTGCCGAAACCCGTATGGGTAAAGGTAAAGGCGCCCCTGAGTTCTGGGTTGCCGTGGTGAAGCCCGGCCGCGTGCTGTTTGAGATTTCCGGCGTCTCCGAGGAGGCCGCCCGTGAGGCTCTGCACCTGGCCGCGTATAAGCTGCCCATCAAGACCAAAATCATCAAGAAAGAAGCGGCAGAGGAGGTTGAAGCGTAATGAAGGCTGTTGACGTGCGCGGCATGACCCCCGCTGAGCTGGAGACCAAGCTGATGGAACTGAAGAAAGAGCTGTTTGAATTGCGCTTCCAGAATGCTACCAACCAGCTGAACAATCCCGGCCGTATCGCCGATGTCAAGAAGGACATCGCCCGGGTCAAGACAATCATCCGTGAGAAGCAGATTGCTGCTTCCGCTAAGCAGTAAGGAGGGATCAACTATGGCAAGAACTTCTTCCCGCAAAACCAGAGTCGGCCTGGTTGTTTCCGATAAGATGGATAAGACGATTGTGGTGGCCATCGCCGACCGCGTGGCCCATCCCCTGTACAAGAAAATCGTCAAGAGAACCTATAAGCTGAAGGCCCACGACGAGCTGAACCAGGCCCATGTGGGCGACCGCGTCAGCGTGATGGAGACCCGCCCCCTGTCCAAGGATAAGCGCTGGAGACTGGTTGAAATCATCGAGAAGGCTAAGTAAGGAGGTACCGGTATGATTCAGGAAGAATCCTATCTGAAGGTTGCCGATAATACCGGCGCCAAAATGATTAAGACCATCCGCGTACTGGGCGGCTCCAAGCGGAAGTATGGCAACATCGGCGATACCGTGGTTGCCTCTGTCCGTAAGGCTGCCCCCGGCGGTCAGGTCAAGAAGGGCGATGTGGTGAAGGCCGTTGTCGTCCGCTCCGTCCGCGGTGTGCGCCGTGCAGATGGCTCTTACGTCCGCTTTGACGAGAACGCCGCCGTTCTCATCAAGGAGGATAAGACCCCTGTGGGCACCCGTATCTTTGGCCCGGTGGCCCGCGAGCTGCGTGACAAGGATTATCTGAGAATCCTGTCCCTGGCTCCCGAAGTGATTTAAGGGGGTACCGAGATATGAAGATGAACATCAAGCGGGGCGATAACGTCATCGTCCTCAGTGGCAAGGACGCCGGCAAGACCGGCGAGGTTCTGACCGCCATGCCCGCCGAGGGCAAGGTCGTGGTGAAGGGCATCAACATCCAGTCCCGCCACACCAAGCCCCAGCGTCAGGGCGACGAGGGCGGCATCATCCAGAAGGAGGGCGCCCTGTATGCCTGCAAGGTCATGCTGGTCTGCCCCAAATGCGGCAAGCCCACCCGCGTCGGCCACAAGTTCGTGGACGGCAAGAAAGTCCGCGCCTGCAAGAAGTGCGGCGAAGAAATTTGAGAAAGGAGCGTAACGAACTATGCCTGCTTTAAAGGATAAGTACAATGCCGAAATCGCTCCTGCACTCATGCAGAAGTATGGCTACAAGAGCGTCATGCAGATTCCCAAGCTGGTCAAGGTCGTGGTGAACGTGGGCGTTGGCGAGGCCAAGGAGAACGCCAAGGTCATGGACGCCGTGGTGGGCGACATCGCCACTATCACCGGCCAGAAGCCCGTCGTCGTCAAGGCCAAGAAGTCCATCGCAAACTTCAAGCTGCGTGAGGGAATGCCCATCGGCGTGAAGGTCACGCTGCGTCAGGACAAGATGTGGGAGTTTGTTGACCGTCTCTTCAACATCGCCCTCCCCCGTGTCCGTGACTTCCGGGGCATCAACCCCGACGCCTTCGATGGCCGCGGCAACTATGCCCTGGGCATCAAGGAGCAGCTGATTTTCCCCGAAATCGAGTACGACAAAATCGACAAGATCCGCGGCATGAACGTGGTCTTTGTCACCACTGCCGAGACCGACGAGGAAGCCCGCGACCTGCTGGGCCAGCTGGGCGCACCCTTTGCGAAATAACGAGAGGAGAACATCATGGCGAAACTTTCTATGAAACTGAAGCAGCAGAGAGAGCCGAAGTACTCCACTCGCCGCTACAACCGCTGCAAGATTTGCGGCCGTCCCCACGCCTACCTGCGCAACTACGGCGTCTGCCGTATCTGCTTCCGGGAACTGGCCTATAAGGGCGAAATCCCCGGTGTGAAGAAGGCTTCCTGGTAAGCCGAAGGCGCATTTTGTCAACCAGCGTCAGAAGTCAGGCGGAATACCCGGCCCGCCTCCGGGCGTCAGCCCAAGGTTCCCCTGATACCCTGACGCTTTGAACAGAGGGTATTTAAGCGAACGCTGAAACCCCTGTAACCATCCATGTTAAGGAGGTCATTCATCATGCACATCACAGACCCTATTGCTGATATGCTGACCCGGATTCGCAATGCGAGCAGCGCGAAGCACAGCACCGTCGATGTACCCGCGTCCAACATGAAGAAGGCCATCGCCAAGATTCTGCTGGAAGAGGGCTATATCAAGAACTATCAGCTCATCAACGACGGCACCCAGGGCATCATCCGCATCACCCTGAAGTACAACGGCAACGAGCGCGCCATCACCGGCCTGCGTCGGGTCTCCAAGCCCGGCCTGCGGGTCTATGCCGGCGCGGACGAGTTGCCCAAGGTGCTTCACGGCCTGGGCATCGCCATCGTATCCACCTCTAAGGGCGTCCTGACCGACAAAGCTGCCCGTGCGCAGCACGTCGGCGGCGAAGTCCTGGCGTTTGTTTGGTAAGGAGGGTATCGAAGTTATGTCTCGAGTAGGAAGAGCGCCGATTACCGTCCCCGCCGGTGTCACCGTCACCATTGCCGACGGCAACCTGGTGACGGTCAAGGGCCCCAAGGGCGAAATGCAGCGGACCTTCAACCCCAGCCTGACCATCAAGCAGGAGGGGACGGAGCTGCTGGTCACCCGCCCCAATGACAGCAAGGAGATGCGTTCCCTCCACGGCACCACCCGTGCGCTGCTGCACAACATGGTGGTGGGCTGCCACGAAACCTTTACCAAGACCCTCCAGGTCAACGGCATCGGCTACCGTGTGGAGAAGAAGGGCAACGCCGTCACCATGAAGCTGGGCTACTCCCACGACGTGGTGGTGGAGGAAATCCCCGGCATCACCATGGAAGTGCCTGACGCCAACACCATCGTGGTGCGCGGTTGCGACAAGCAGGCCGTGGGTCAGTTCGCCGCCGTCATCCGCGGCAAGCGTCCGCCTGAGCCTTACAAGGGCAAGGGCATCAAATACGCCGATGAAGTCATCCGCCGCAAGGAAGGCAAGACCGGCGCCAAGAAGAAATAAGGAGGTGTGCCTAAATGATTGCTCGTCCCAATACCAACGCGCAGCGTCTGAAGCGGCATAAGCGCGTCCGTGCCAAAATCTCCGGCACGCCCGAGAGACCCCGTTTGAACGTATTCCGCAGCGAGACCAACATCTACGCCCAAATCATCGACGATGTGAACGGCGTGACGCTGGCTTCCGCTTCCTCCCTGGATAAGGGCTTCACCTGTGACGGCGACAAGAAGGATGCCGCCCGCCTGGTGGGCAAGAACGTGGCAGAGCGTGCCAAGGCCAAGGGCATTGACACTGTGGTCTTTGACCGCGGCGGCTATGTCTATCACGGCCGTGTCCAGGCCCTGGCTGAGGGCGCCCGTGAGGGCGGCCTGCAATTCTGATGGGAGGAGGAAACAGTATGCCTAGATATGAAAAAGAGGCCAGCGAATATATTGAAAAGCTGGTCTATCTGAACCGCGTCAGCAAGACCGTCAAAGGCGGCCGGGTCTCCAAGTTCTCCGCACTGATGGTCATCGGTGACGGCAAGGGCAAGGTGGGCTTCGGCATCGGCAAGGCCGCCGAGGTCCCCGAAGCCATCCGCAAGGGCATCGAGGACGCGAAGAAGAACATGATTACCGTCGCCATGTCCGGCACCACCATCCCCCACGAGGTCATCGGTGAGTACGCGGCTGGCCGCATCCTGCTCAAGCCCGCTTCCGCCGGTACCGGCGTTATCGCCGGCGGCCCGGTGCGTGCCGTCATGGAGGCTGCCGGTATCACCGACATCCGTACCAAGTGCTTGCGCTCTCACACCGCTGAGAACGTGGTGGCGGCCACCTTCGCCGCGCTGAAGGATCTGCGCACCCCTGAGCAGGTCGCCGCTACCCGCGGCAAGCGCGTGGAAGAGATTCTGTAAGGAGGCTGACGACAATGGCAAACATCAATATTAAGCTCGTCAAGAGCCTGAACGGCAGAATCGCCGCCCATAAGGCGACCGCCGCTGCTCTGGGCCTGCGCAAGATTGGCGACACCACTGTGCAGCCCGACAACGCCGCCACCCGCGGCAAGATCGCTCAGATCGGTTACCTGCTCCAGGTGACCGAGGAGCAGTAAGGAGGACAGAACCATGGAACTCTACAACCTGTCTCCTGCCGCCGGTTCCACCAAGGTCGGCAAGCGGAAGGGCCGCGGAGCCGGTACCGGCAACGGCAAGACCGCAGGCCGCGGCCATAAGGGCCAGAAGGCCCGCAGCGGCGGCCATGTCCGCATCGGCTTCGAGGGCGGCCAGATGCCTCTGGCCCGTCGGCTGCCCAAGCGCGGCTTCAACAACATCTTCGCAAAGCCCCTGACCGCCATCAACGTCTCCGCCCTGAACAGGTTTGAGGACGGGGCCACCATCAACCTCCAGTCCCTGCTGGACGCCGGTGTGGTGACTCAGTGCAAGTACGGGGTGAAGATCCTGGGCAACGGCGAGCTGACCAGGAAGCTGACCGTCCAGGCCACCGCCTTCTCTGCATCCGCAAAGGAGAAAATCGAAGCTGCTGGAGGAAAGGCCGAGGTGATCTAAGTGATTGAGACGATTCGCACCGCTTGGAAAATTCCAGAGCTGCGTAAAAAGTTGCTCTTTGTCGCTCTCATCCTGCTGATCTTCCGCCTGGGCAATAACATTCCCGTCCCGTTTATCGACACGGCCAGCCTGCAAAGCTATTTCAACGCCCAGGGGAGCAACATCCTCGGCCTGTTGAACGTGATGAGCGGCGGCGGCTACGGCAGCGCCACCATGCTGGCCCTCAGCATCCAGCCCTATATCAACGCATCCATCATTATGCAGCTGCTGACCGTTGCCATCCCCGCCCTGGAGCGGATGCAGCGGGACGGCGGTGAGCGGGGCCGGAAACGGCTGGAGCAAATCACCCGTTACACCACCCTGGGCCTGGGCCTGCTGCAGGCCTTCGGCTACTATATGATGATTCGGTACTATGGCTTCCTGTCCAACGAGGACGTCTGGGCCGGTATCGTCATCGTCCTGACCTTTGCGGCAGGCTCCGTGTTCGTCATGTGGCTGGGTGAGCAGATCACCGAGTACGGCGTGGGCAACGGCATCTCCATCATCCTGTTCGGCGGTATCCTCTCCCGGCTGCCCAGCGCAGTGTACTATATGTACACCGGCGTGAGCAACTGGGTGGCCGGTTCTACGGACGAGGACGCGGTGATGCTCCATCCCGCCTTTGTGCCGGTGATTATCATCGGTATCGTGCTGATTCTGGTGGCTGTGGTCTTTGTCTCCCTGGCGGAGCGCCGCATCCCTGTCCAGTACGCCAAGCGCGTGGTGGGCCGGAAGATGTACGGCGGCCAGTCCACCAACATCCCCATGAAGGTCAATATGTCCGGCGTGATGCCCATCATCTTCGCCCAGACGATTGCCTCCATCCCCGCCACCATCGCGGCCTTCGTGCCCAGTTTTGCAAACTCCGCCTTTATGACGGTGTTCGACACCGACGGCGTGCTGTACTGCATCATCTATGCGTTGCTGATTGTAGGCTTCTCCTACTTCTACGCCATGATTCAGTTTAATCCCGTTGAGGTGGCCAATAACCTGAAGAAGCAGGGCGGCTTCATCCCCGGCTACCGGGCCGGCCGCCCCACGGCGGACTTCCTGCACAAGGTGCTGAACCGCATCACCATGTTCGGCGCCCTGTACCTGATGGTCATCGCCATCCTGCCCATCATCACCGGCAATATCTTCAAAATCAGCGCCCTGTCCATCGGCGGCACCTCTGTGCTGATCGTGGTCTCTGTGGCGCTGGACACCCAGAAAGCGCTGGAGGCGCAGATGATGATGCGCCACTACAAGGGCTTCCTGAACAGCTGATGGGAGGCTATCTGGCATGAAATTGATCCTGTTGGGCGCGCCCGGTGCAGGGAAAGGCACCCAGGCTGAGATCATCAGCAAAAAGCGGAATATCCCCACCATCTCCACCGGCAACATTCTCCGTTCCGCTGTGCGGAACGGTACCCCGGTGGGGCTGAAGGCCAAGGCGTATATGGACGCCGGGGCCCTGGTGCCCGATGAGGTCATCATCGGGGTCATCGGGGAGCGGCTCCAGGAGGCGGACGCCCAGAACGGCTATATTCTGGACGGCGTCCCCCGCACCATCGCCCAGGCCGAGGCCCTGGAGAATGCGGGCATCCAGTTCGACGCAGTGGTATCCATCGAGGTACCCGACGCAGAAATCGAGCAGCGTATGACGGGCCGCCGTTCCTGCCCGGCCTGCGGGGCCACCTACCACATCGTTGCCAATCCCCCCAAGCAGGAGGGTATCTGCGACCTGTGCGGCGAGACCCTGGGCCAGCGCAGGGACGACCGGCCGGAGACGGTGAAGAACCGCCTGGCCACCTACCATGAACAGACCGAGCCGCTGAAGGATTTCTATGCCCAGCGGGGCCTGCTGAAGGTGGTGGACGTCCGGGGCAGCGTTGAGGAAGTCAATGCTGCCATTATGAAAGTCCTGGGTGAATAAGCATGGCTGAGCGCATCGTCATCAAGTCGGAACGGCAAATTGAGCTGATGCGGAGGGCCGGAAGGCTCACCGCCCAGGCAAGGGCCTACGGCGCATCCCTGGTGCGCCCCGGCATTACGACGAAGGAACTTGACAAGGCCATGTACAAGTTCATCCTCGCCAACGGGGGTTATCCCTCCTTCCTGCACCTGTACGGCTTCCCTGGCACCGCCTGTATCTCGGTGAATGACGAGATCATCCACGGCATCCCGGGCAAGCGTCGGCTGGAGGAGGGGGACATCGTCTCCATCGACATCGGAGCCTGCATCGGCTATGAGGGTATCGACAAAAAGACGGGCCTGCCCGTCGGGGGGTACCACGGCGACTGCGCCGGTACCTACCCCGTGGGGCAAATCAGCGACGAGGCGAAGCGGCTCATTGCGGTGACGGAGCAGTCCTTCTGGGCCGGCATCAAAAACGCCGTAGCCGGGAATCGGGTCAGCGACATCTCAAGAGGGGTGCAGACCTGTGCAGAGGCCGCCGGATTCGGCGTGGTTCGGGAGTATGTGGGCCACGGCGTAGGCAGCAAAATGCACGAGGCGCCGGAGGTGCCCAACTTCGTCGAGGCGCACCGGATTGGCGGCAACCCCCGGCTGGTGAAGAACATGACCATCGCCGTGGAGCCGATGATTAACGCCGGTACCCGCCACATCAAGCAGATGCCCGACGGCTGGACGGTAAAAACGGCCGACGGCAAGTACGCCGCCCATTATGAAAATACCATTCTCATCACCGAGGGCGAGCCTGAAATACTCACCCGGTGCGGAGATTGATATGGAAGCTATCCACCCTTACGAAATCGTTCTCTCCCTGGCCGGACATGACAAAGGCCGACTCTTCTGCGTGTTAAGCGTGGAGGACGGCTACTGTATGCTGGCGGACGGAAAGGAGAGAAAGCTGGACGCGCCGAAAAAGAAGAGCGTAAAGCATCTTCGAGGCGTAGGAACCAGCGCACATCCGGCAATCGTAAGATTGCAGAGAGGCGGCAAGATTTCTGACCGCGCCCTGCGCGCAGCCCTTGCAGCCTTCCGCGAATCAAGTCCCATATAAGGAGGCCGCTCTCTTGTCCAAAGAAGATATGATCGAGCTGGAAGGCGTGGTCGTCGAGGCTCTGCCGAACGCTGTATTCAAGGTAGACATTGGCAAAGGCCACACCATTCTGGCGAACATTTCTGGCAAGCTCAGAATGAACTATATCAGGATCCTCCCGGGAGATAAGGTGACAGTCCAGATGTCCCCTTATGACCTGACCCGCGGCCGGATTACCTGGAGAAGCAAATAAGCCCGGAACATTCATCATCCGGGTACCACGGAGCACGCCCTCTGGACAAGGGAACCCTCCGTGACCAGCAAAACAGGAGGTAAAAACGATGAAAGTGAGACCGTCCGTAAAGCCCATGTGCGAAAAATGCAAGGTCATTAAGCGCAAGGGCAGAGTAATGGTGATTTGTGAGAATCCCAAGCATAAGCAGAGACAGGGTTAAAGGAGGTGTATTGATTATATGGCACGTATTTCTGGTGTTGACTTGCCGAGAGACAAGCGTATTGAGGTCGGCCTGACCTATATCTATGGCATTGGCCTGACCAGCTCCAAAAAGATTTTGGCGGCGACGGGGATCAACCCCGATATCCGCGTGCGGGACCTGACGGAAGAGCAGGAGAGCGCACTGCGTGATGAAATCGGAAAGAACTACACGGTGGAAGGTGACCTGCGTCGTAACGTCGCTATGGACATCAAGCGCCTCATTGAGATCGGTTCCTATCGGGGCAGCCGCCATCGTAAGAAGCTGCCTGTCCGGGGCCAGAGCTCCAAGAACAACGCCCGGACCCGTAAGGGCCCCCGCAAGACCATGGCGAACAAGAAGAAGTAAAGGAGGGAACTTGAAACATGGCTAACAATAAGAAGAAGGTTGTGCGCAAGCGCAAAGACCGTAAAAATGTTGAGAAGGGCGCCGTGCATATTCGTTCCTCCTTCAACAACACAATGGTGACCATCACCGATATGCAGGGCAACGCGCTGAGCTGGGCCTCTGCCGGTGAAATGGGCTTCCGTGGCTCCCGGAAATCCACTCCCTTTGCCGCTCAGACCGCCGCTGAGACTGCCGCCAAGGCCGCTCAGGAGTATGGCCTGAAGAGCGTGGAAGTGTATGTCAAGGGTCCCGGTCAGGGACGTGAAGCTGCCATCCGTGCGCTCCAGGCCGCCGGTCTGGAGGTCACGCTGATTAAGGACGTCACCCCCGTCCCCCACAATGGTTGCCGTCCTCCCAAGAGAAGACGTGTCTGATTCAAAGAAGGAGGAGTTATCGTTATGGCAAGAAATATGCAGCCCATCGCGAAGCGCTGCAAAGCGCTGGGCCTGTCCCCCGCTGTGATGGGTTATTCCAAGAAAGTGACAAACCGCAACCCCAAGGGCCAGATGCGCCGCAAGCAGTCTGAGTATGCCACTCAGCTGAACGAGAAGCAGAAGGTCAAGTTCGTCTACGGTGTGCAGGAGAAGCAGTTCCACGCCTACTATGAGAAGGCCGAGCGCCAGAGCGGCATCACCGGCGAGATTCTGCTGACCACCCTGGAGCGCCGTCTGGACAACGTCTGTTTCCGCGCCGGCTTTGCAATGACCCGCCGCGAGGCCCGTCAGGTCGTCTCCCACGGCCACCTGCTGGTCAACGGCAAGAGCGTCAACATCCCCTCTTATTTGATTAAGGCGGGCGACACCGTTGAGGTAAAGGACAAGAGCCGCTCTTCCGTGAAGTTCAAGAGATTCCTGGGCGAGGACGCCATCGCCGTCACCCTGCCCGCCTGGATGGAGCGTCCCAACAAGGACGAGCTGAAGGTCGTCATCAACCGGCTGCCTGAACGTGCTGACATCGACTTCCCTGTGGAGGAACACCTCATCGTCGAGTTGTATTCCAAGTAATCCGTGGCCCTCGCATATTGGTGAGCTGTCAAACCAGGGTACTTTGGTACCGCTGACGAGGAGGGTAAAACTGAAATGGTAGAAATCGAAAAGCCAAGCATCGAATGTATTGAAAATCCCGGTGACGCTTCCTATGGCAAGTATGTTGTTGAGCCGCTGGAGCGCGGTTATGGTACGACTCTGGGCAACGCCCTGCGGCGTATCCTGCTCAGCTCCCTGCCCGGCACGGCAGCCACTTCCATCAAGATTGCCGGCGTACAGCACGAGTTCAGCACCATTCCGGGCGTCAAGGAGGATGTGACGCAAATCGTCCTGAACGTCAAACAGATCATCGCCAAGCTGCACTGCACCGGCACCAAGCGGGTGTATATCCAGGCGTCCGGTGAGGGCGAGGTCACTGCCGGGGACATCAAGTCCGATGGCGAGGTGGAGATTCTGAACCCGGAGCTGCACATCGCAACGTTGGGGGCGGACGCCACCCTGAACATGGAGCTGACGCTGAGCCACGGCCGGGGCTACGTCCCCGCCGAGCGCAACAAGCCGGCCCAGACCATCATCGGCGTGATTCCGGTGGATTCGCTGTATTCGCCGGTGCTGAAGGTGAACTACACGGTGGAGAACACCCGTGTGGGCAACATGACGGACTATGACAAGCTGACGCTGGACGTTTGGACGGACGGCACCATCTCCGCCAGAGACGCCGTCTCCCTGGGCGCGAAGATCCTGTGCGATCACTTCGCCCTCTTCACCGACCTGTCCGACACGGTGGGCAGCCGTTCCACGGTGGTGGAGAAGCCGGAGGCCGCCCATGACAAGGTGCTGGAAATGACCATTGAAGAACTGGATTTGTCTGTGCGTTCCTTTAACTGCCTGAAGCGGGCCAACATCAATACGGTGGAGGACCTGATTTCCAAGACAGAGGACGAGATGATGAAGGTTCGGAATCTGGGCCGCAAGAGCCTGGAGGAGGTTATGAACAAGCTGGCCGCCATGGGCCTCTCCCTGGCCAAGGAAGAAAGCAACTGAGTTCTGTACGACCGAATTTCAAAACTGTTTGCGTGAGGCAAACGTTCCGAAGGAGTGAATCAAATGGGTTATCGTAAACTGGGCAAGACGTCCGACCAGCGCAAGGCCATGCTCCGTCAGCTGACCACTGACCTGCTGGAGCACGGCCGCATCAAGACCACCGTCACCCGCGCCAAGGAGGTTCAGCCCATCGCTGAAAAGATGATTACCCTGGCAAAGAAGAACGATCTGGCTGCCTATCGCCAGACCCTCTCCTATGTGACCAAGGAATCTGTGGCGAAGAAACTGTTCGATGAGGTCGGCGCCAAGTATGCCGACCGCAACGGCGGCTATACTCGCATTGTCCGCATTGGCTTCCGCCGCGGCGACGCTGCTGAAATCGCTTATCTGGAGCTGGTGTAACCGCCCGTTCCGGACAGGAATTTCATAAGAAGATGAAAAAACCGCGTGTGGCAGGAGGTTCCCGCTGCACGCGGTTTTTGCAAAAACTGGAGCGGAGGAACAGGCCGCAGCCGGGCAAAGTAACGTTGCAGCCCCGGCGGCGGTCCTGCGGCGACACGGAAAGCAAGTTTGAACTTCGTTTTACGCAGGAACCCCTCCACCGGCTGTCACCTTCCGGCCACCTTGTAGTAGAGTGTGAAGCCTAAATTTTCACTTTTCTGTAGGGGCGGCCCTTGGCCGCCCACGGAAACCACTTGCTTATCCGAGGCGGCCAAGGGCCGCCCCTACACAGACGATTGCAAAAATCGGAACAATTTGTCCGTCTGAGCGGCATCACATGGCAATTCCGTTGGCATTTTGCGATAGTTGAACAAAGTAAAGATTTAGTTTTCACACTCTAGTAGGGGCGAACAGCGTTCGCCCGGCGACGGTTGCCTTTTTAGGCAAGGATGGATGAAGGAAATAGGTTCTTGCCCTCCCGGCGGGCCCCATTTCTTGCTCCGCCAAGAAATGGGGGAAAG
>JAJQEV010000081.1 GCA_021201475.1 Clostridiales bacterium | reverse complement strand
TTTGAACCGAAGTGATTTGTGCATCTTTCGCTCTGCTTATCCAATGGCGGAAATTCACCGCAAGGCGCCGAAGTACATTTGTTCAGAGGTTCCCTAGTTCTGCTACGATGTTAGTGATACTCAACTGACGCAAGTGCAAATGAGGAGCAGCGCACAATCCGGGAAAATCCCGCTTAGAAGGACAAAATCCACACAACGCCTCCTGCATTCCTGAGGGAAAAGAGCGATTCCACGCCTATGATGGCCGCCATAACGTGACTACGGTCGATATAACCGGATTGCTGCCGAATCCTGCCCATACTCTGACCTTCTCTGGGAAGTTTTGTCAGTCTCTCTCCCGGATGGCTCTGTAATCATTCGAGGTATTGCCCATCCTTTTCAATCAGCTTCCCATCCAACTCCACAGAGGCGCCCTCCAGGATGCAGTCGATATGCCAGGCGTCGATCATCACGCTGCCTCCAAAGGAGCCGTTGGAGCCGATTCCGATGTGGGCAGCGCCATACATGTGCTCCCCCTCGCTGGGACTGACACGGACATCCGCTGTCCTGTCAAAGCCAAGGCCAAATTCTGCGATGCAGAGCGTCTCCTCCGGGCCGTTGGGGTATTTTGCTGCGGCGGCAGCAAACTCGTCCGCATAGCTGCCGCCCTGGATGGATACGGCATAGCCGTTCCTGACCTCAAAAATGACCTTCTCCGTCATCAGTTCCCGCTTGAGGGCGGTATGGCAGTCGATCACCAGCGTTCCCTCGGCAGAACCCTCGTCCACGCCCAGATTCAGCGTTCCGGCGGGCAACAGGATGAAGGAACCGGGCGCGGTACCGACGCCGCTGTGGGACCAGCCTGCAAGCTGTCCAACTTTAAAGGTCAGGTCGGTGCCGTTTTGCGCCGTAAGGCGCACGGTGTGCCTGCCAAGGAATTGGCTGCCGATTCTGTCCGTTACCTCAGCAATCTCATAAAACCGTTCCTTCGTCTTTGGCATCATGCGGTTCAGAAAATCGCAGCTGTTGCCGTTTGGCAGAAGCAAAAGGCGGCTGGAGGGCTTGCGCCCTTCCCGTATCCTGGGCCAGGCGTCGGAGTGCAGCAGTCCGCGGGTATAAATTGTCAGGATGACATCCGCATCGCAGCAAACGGTCTCCACAAGCTCGGGAACCTTTTTGCCCGGCTCTGCCTAGTAACTGATGCAAACAGGGGCAATCCCTCTCTGATGCAGGTCATCCTTCACGGCGAGATATAAGTCGTTCAGCCCATCAACCTTTTCTATGCCCTCGCCGACCACAAGAACAACCTTTTCGCCTGCCCGAAGCGCCAGCGCATCCTCCGCAATCAGTGCGGCAGAGCTTTTCCAATCCAACCTGCTCATTGTCAAGCATCTCCTTTACTGTTCAAATTTTTCAAAATAACCCTTATCGTGGAATGCGAATTCCTTGCTTTTCACCCGCAGGGAAATCGCAAAGGGAAGGAGAATCAGGCAGACTGCAATGCCCATGAAGATGCCAATTCCGCCAATGACCTGCATCGCTGTTACGGAGTGGCCCGTCAGCCATTTGAGCGCCGCCGTGCTAAGGGGGATCATCACACACCATGAAGTAACAAGCCCCGGCCCGTAAACAGTCTTTTTGCCCTTCTCATGATAGCGATGATACATCAGAATGCCGCTTCTGGTATGGTTTAGGGTTTCGCCCAACCCAAAGAACAGCACAAGCGTGACCGCACTCGGTTCGACCCGCTGCACATTGATGGTCACAAGAATCAGGACGAGTTCAGCCCCCAGATTTGTCACCATATTGGTGCAACGGTTCTGCGGGTAAACCATTGGCTCCTCTGAGCCGAAGCCCAGGTTATTCATATAGTAGAAACCGGCCGGGAAGGAATTTTCTTCGAAGATGTGCATGGGAACGGCAATCGCCAGCATACAGGCCAGCTTACGGCTCATCTCCCAGGTATCCCAATTCCAAACCAGCGTACAGGCCATCACAACGCCTAAAAAGTAGACTGCATACAGCCACATCTGGTCACACCATCTGCTGAATCCTTTTTTCATTTTGACACACTCCTCCTGCTGCGCATAAAAGCCCCATTGAACTGCGCTACAGCTGTTGCTATATATTATTATAGTCTCGAAAAAGGGACTGACAAGCAACATTTTTCCAATTTTGTCGCATGAATCCGTTCGATTCTCCCCTTTACGGAGGGCACTTGCACGCAGGGGACGTTTTCGCAGTCCATCATTCCAGGAAGAACACGGACAGCCTGGACTTCTGAATAAATATTTCCTGGCTATCCCTTTGCATCAGCCTTGTCAGTAATTCCGACGTGAAACCCCTTCACCATGCTTCGCATATACCGCCTTTAGGCAGTGGCAGAGGGTTTTCCGGCACATGGCTGAGTAAAAGGGATAGCCAGATAACTGAATTTGGTGGGATTGGATGCTCCTTATCGTCCGTGCAGAAAGTTGGCGACGTATTCGGCGTTAATCTCCGCGATCTCCTTTTTTCCCTCGATGTAGGGCTGGTACATTGCCCAAGGGTCACCGCCGCCCAGACAGCAGGAGGAGCAGTTTTCACAGCCGCCGCTACCACAGTCCAGCGACCGCCGGATGATTTCCCTGCGCTCCTCTTCGGTGGTGTCTCGAATCAGTGTGCTTTTCATGGCGTGAGCCTCCTTTTGCCAGGGTATCTCTCCGGTGGATTTACCGTATTGGAATATCCCCAGTTTCTCTATAGGAATTATAGGGCTGCTTCCGTCTGTTGTCAAGGGAAAGATGGACAACGTTCTCTTTCCAGCCGCTGATCGCCAGCTACTGAAAACCGAGGCTGATGCAAAGGGATAACCAGAAAATATTTTTCTCTCCCTCTTGACTATAACGTTCCGTTACACTATTATACTTGCAGAGGCGATATATCCAACCAATACGAAATAAAGTGAGGCCAAAACGTCATGCCACAATTAAGCAAACGGGTAGGGACCTTTACGGACTCTGTCATTCGCCGGATGACGAGAATCAGCAACCAATACGGGGCCATCAACCTGTCTCAGGGATTTCCGGACTTCGACCCGCCCAGGCCCATCATGGACGCCCTGGCCCAGGCCGCATATAAGGGGCCCCACCAGTATTCCATCACCTTCGGCGCGCAGGACTTCCGCCGGGCCCTGGCTGCAAAGCAGAGCAAGGCCATCGGTAGGGCCATTGACCCGGAAACGGAAATCGTCGTCACCTGCGGCAGCACTGAGGCCATGATGTGCGCCATGATGACGGTATGCAACCCCGGCGACAAGGTGATGGTGTTCTCCCCCTTCTATGAAAACTATGGGGCGGACGCCATTCTGTCCGGAGCGGAACCCATCTATATTCCCCTGGTACCGCCGGAGTACAATTTTGACCTCGCCCTGGTGGAGGACGGCTTCCGACAGGGGGCGAAAGCCATCGTGGTCTGCAACCCCTCCAACCCCTGCGGCAAGGTGTTCACCCGGGAGGAACTGCTGTCCATCGGAACGCTGGCAGTGCAGTACGACGCCTATGTCATCACTGACGAGGTCTATGAGCACATCGTCTACGCTCCGTACCGTCACACCTGCATGGCCTCCCTGCCGGGGATGTATGACAATACCATTACCTGCAATTCCCTCTCTAAGACCTATTCCATCACCGGCTGGCGGCTGGGCTATCTGATCGGGCCGGCGGATGTGGTGGAAAGCGCCAAAAAGGTCCACGACTTTCTGACCGTAGGGGCAGCTGCACCGCTGCAGGAGGCGGCCACCGTGGGCTTGCGGTTTGACGAAAGCTATTACGACACCCTGCAGGAGGTCTACACCCAAAAGCGGGACTACTTCCTGGCGGGGCTCGACCGGGCAGGGCTGAAACACAACGTGCCCCAGGGGACCTACTTTGTCATGGTGGACATTCAGGACTTCCTGGACTTGCCCATGTTTGCCGGGTTCACCGATTTGCAGTTCTGTGAGTGGGTCATTCAGCATATCGGCGTGGCAGCGGTGCCGGGCTCCAGCTTTTTCCGGGAGTCCGTCAACCACTATATCCGCTTCCACTTCGCCCGGGAGCAATCCACTCTGGAGGAAGCCACACGCCGGCTCTGCAAGCTGGGTGCCCTGCTGAAACAGGTCTGAAGGTTCTGTGAACAATGCAACTGCGGCGGGCTTCCCTTCCCGGTATGGCGCGGAGCTTTGCTCTCCGCTTCTCTCCTTCCGGGCTGCGTCTTTTCTTTGCCGCCTTTCATTCCCTCCACCTGTCGCTTCCGTTTTACACCTTGATGGAGGTTTACACAGCATTTGGGACTGACCCGTACTGACTGGTGCAGAACAATTTGAATTCGAACTGCCGGCCCGTCTGAGCCGGTAGTTTTTTATGCCTGTAGATTTGACAGCTACACTGTCGTACAGGTCATTCTGCATCAAGGCTTACAACCCAACAGCCCTAAATGCCTGATCCAAATCCTGAATGATGTCCTCCGGTGCTTCAAGCCCGACGCTGAATCGAATAAAACCCTTTCTGAATTTTCCTGGATACAGGTTTCCGCTCGTCATAACTCGGCTGTGGGAAGATCAGGCTTGCATCATGTCCAAGAGAGACAGCTCTTTTGTTCGGCCTGTCACCGCCCAGCGCCATTTCCACCTGAATACACCGGCTGATTTCCGCCATGTGCTTGTCCGACAGGTGTGCCATATAGCGGATAATGTCCGACTTGTTGATGGTGTCCGGCTGTTCGGCCAAAACCTGTGAGGGGTACGGGATACCCCTTACATTTTTCAGCATAGACCATCTCAGCCAGAATGACTTCCTCAGCCCTGGCTTTGACACTATTCATGCGGCGAACTCATTCCATTTGATCGGTTCTTTTCAGGGCAGCGGTCACGCCCTCCTGCTCAGCCATAGCTGGGATCATGGTCTCCAGCCGCTGGTGGCAGGCTTTGTTGATCTCTGCCAGATGGGGGAACAGTTCCTACATCAGCACCAAGTCGCTGTACTGAATAGGCCGATGTTCCTGGAGAAATGTCCGGCGCATCCTGCCGTATTTGCCGATGTGGTAGTGCGTGGTGTAAGAAAGCGCGATGTTGGGGATATAATAGTCCCCGCATTTTGTGTAAGTGATGTCCATTTGACGCTCCCTTCGTGTCGAATTTGTTTGCAGCTACAATAATTCCGGGATTATCACCCCCAATCTTCATAACTGCTGTCCATTCCGTCACAAACGAGCCTCAGTCATGATGTATTCTCGGGACTGTTGAAAAGTACCCTTCATAAAATACATCATGGTACACCAGCACCACGGACGGCGGCTCGGACTGGGACGATGACTACATCAGTCACGTCGTGGAGCTGATTCCCATCGAGGGGGTGCCGGAGGGGGAGTAACCATGGCGGAGCGGGAGATTTTGCAGTTCAGGCTGGAAAACGCCGTTTATTCAGGGGGTTCTAACCGCAAGGAAGCCCAGGCGCACAGCAACGAGCGCCCGGGCTTCCTGCTTTCCCGGTAAGGCGTCTGAGGAACGTCAGCCGTCGGCTGAGAGCTGTTTCAGCTCCGGAAAATCTTCACTTCATAGGGCCTGAGGGCGATGGTTCCCTCCGCCCCCTCGCCGGTCTCCGCGTCCGTCAGAGGAGCGCGGAGGGTGACGGTCTGGGACGTAGCGGCATAGTTGAGGACGAAGAACAGCCGGTTCTCCCCCTTCCTGCGGACGCACAGCTCGCAGTCCGCGGGGAGGGTCAGCACATCGCCCCAGGGCTCGGACAGGTGCAGGTAGTCCAGGAAGGCACGGACGGTGTCCCGGGTGAAGGTGCCGCCGAAGTGGAGGATGCGGCCCTTCCCCAGCGCCCGCTCCGCCAGGGCGGGCTCCCCAGCGTAGTAGCTGCCGGTGTACCGGGCCAGCACTCTGGCCTCCGGCCCGGTGAGGGCCAGAACTTCATTGTAAACCCCGGTGTCCAGCTCCCGGCCCGCCCAGTCCATGGTAACGGTACCGTCCGCCGGGCCGACGAAGGTGCCCTCCGTCACGTCGGTCTGGGTGGCCTCCGCCAACAGGCCGGGCATGGGGGCCATAACACACTGGCCGGCGGCGTCCTTCTGGCCGGTGCGGGCGGCGACGACTAGGGTGCCCCCCTGCTCTACATAGTCCCGCAGCAGCGCCGCGTGTTCCTCCGTCAGAATCAGGCCGTGGGGGTAGAACAGGACGGGGTAGCGCAGCAGCTCCGCCGCCTCGGTGCTGCGTAGCAGATAAAGAATGTCCATGGGGGTGTGGGCCAGCTGGGCGGCGATGAAGAGTTCCTCCTCACTCTGCCAGGTCAGGCGGCGGTGCCAGGCGTCCAGCTCCGCGTCCCAGTCGTTGTCATAGTCCTTCACCAGGGCGAAGGGGGCCTCATACTCCGCCCCGGCCATCTCCCGGATGGCCTCCAGCCGCCGGGCAAATGCCTTCACCTCCCGGAGCTTCCGGTTGTCCCGGTTGTCGTAGTCCAGGATGCCGTGCCAGTACATCTCGGTGCCCATGACGGAGGTGCGCCAGCGGAAGAAGCTGATGTAGTCCGCCCCGTGGGCCACGCTCTGCATGGCCCAGAGGGTCAGCTGCCCCGGCTTGGGGGCGGGGGACTCCATCCGGGTGTTCCAACCCATGGCCCCGGACTGCTGCTCCATAATGCCAAAGTGGGGGCAGACGGAGCGCACCTCGGTGAGGTGCCGGCTCCACCGCCGATCGTTCAGGTTTGCGGCATGGAGGGGGTCCTCCGTCATGCAGAAGGCGAAGTTGGGGTAGGAGTCGTAGGTATACACGTCTAGGGCCTCGTCCATCATCCGGTGGTTGTCCAGGTGGCCGAACAGGCCGTTGGTGGTGATGAAGTCCCCCGGCTTGCAGTGCTTGCGCACAATATCGCTCTGCATTTTGCAGAAGCGGACGGCGCTGTCTGAGATGAAGCGGATATAGTCCAGCACCTGATGGGGGTTGGTGGAGTCGTGAATGGTGGTGCGGGGGACGTAAATCTCCTCCCAGGCGGTGTAGGTCTGGTTCCAGAACACCGTCCCCCAAGCCCGGTTCAGGGCGTCCAGGGTGCCGTACTTCTCCTGGAGGAACAGCCGGAAGGCGTCGGTGTCGCTTTCGGAGTAGAAGTCGCCGGTTTCGCAGTTGAGTTCGTTGTCGATTTGCCACCCCACCACGGCGGGATGGGGGGCGTAGTGGGAGGCGAAGGCCTCCACGATGCGGGCAGAGAGGAGCCGGTACACCGGCGAATTGTAGTTATAGTGCCGCCGCATCCCATGGCGATAGGGGACGCCGTCCTGCCTGCAGTTCAGCACCTCCGGGTACTGCTCCGTCAGCCAGGCGGGGGGCGTGGCGGTGGGGGTGCCGAAGATGACCTTCATGCCCAGCTCCTCCGCCAGGTCGAGAAAGCGGGAAAAGAAGTCGTAGGTGAACTTCCCCTCCTCCGGCTCCACCTTGCTCCAGGCAAACTCCCCGATACGGATGCAGCGGATACCCGCCTCCCGCATCCGGCAGAGGTCTGACCGCCACAGGGCCTCGTCCCACTGCTCCGGATAGTAACAGGTGCCCACTGTCAGTGACCGCCATTGATAGGTTTGCTCTTTTCTCATAGGTTCAGTCCTCCCCAAAACGCCCGCCTGACAGCGGAGGAATCCACATTATAAACCGGTGGTTTCTGCCATTATACGGGAATTGACGGGAGAAAGCAATACGAAACTTCCCCGTGCAGGGAAAAAGGTTGCGGAATTTGCCGGACTGTGGGATAATAATACCGACGTTTCCCCTCTGGAGGTGCTTTTATGACAACACAGCAGCTTTGCCGCCACATCATCTGTCTGATTCACGCCCCTGTCCATGTCTACGGCAGGGACGGTACCTTTCTGACCGTCTATGAGGATTATGAAGAGCAGCAGGATTTACTGCTCTCCGACGACGTATTCTGCCGTCGGCTGCTGGACCGGGCCAGGGCAGACACCCCCTTACTTTACGCAGAGGGGGACGCCATTTTGTACGGCATTGTATGGGGCGGGGAGGATGTCTACCTGGTGGGACCATGCTGCCTGTCCCAGGACACGGCCCAGGCTGCCCGCTATTTGCAGCAAAACCACAGACTGGATCGGTCGCAGCCCTACTCCGTCAGCACGGTGCCGTTGGAGCTGCTGGCCCACGCGGTGCTGATGCTGGCGGAGACGGTCAGCGGCGTCAGCGTGGATGTGAATCAACTCCTGCGCGTGAGCTTCTGCGACGGTCAGATGCTGGAGGACATGCAAATGCGCATCCAGCAGGCGATGTACGACAACCAGGAGCAGGTCACCCTCCACAATCCCTATCAGCAGGAGTTGCGGGAGCAGGACAGCATCCGAACCGGCGACCTGGCACTGCTGACCGCCAGCCTCCAGGAGGTCTATGTGGGTCGGGTGGGCCGGATGTCTGCTGATCCCCTCCGGCAGGCCAAGTATAACGCCGTGGCCGTCATCGTGCTGGCCAGCCGCTCCGCTATCGCGGGCGGAGTTCAGCCGGAACTGGCCTTCTCCGTGGCGGACACCTTCATCCGCCAGGTGGACGAGGCACGGAACGAAGCCATGGCAATCGCCTATATGCGTCAGGCGGAGACGGAGTACTGCAAAACGGTGCGCACCCTTTCTGCCGTGGCGGCGGAGCATCCCCTGGTAGCTGCCTGCAAGTCCCTGGTCATGCAGCGGCTCCACTCCAAGCTTGAGGTGCAGACGCTGGCCCGGGAGCTTGGGGTCACGCCCAAGCACCTGTCCAGCACCTTTTCCCGAAAGACGGGGGCGAAGCTGAAGGACTATATCATTCAGGAGAAACTGCGGGCCGCCAAGTTCCGGCTGATTTACTCCGACGACTCCTATGACGACATCGCCTATGCCTACGGCTTTTCCTCCCAGAGCCACTTTGGACGGGAGTTTAAAAAGTGGGAGGGCATGACGCCGGGGCAGTACCGGAAGCAGTACGGGCAGAATGAGCCCTGACCGCTGTTGCAGCGGGCAAATTGCACAAGTGCAAAACGTTTCTTGCGCAAAAACTGTAACTTTTTTCAGTCATGATGTTCTAAACGTGATATGGCACCGGAATTTGTGATATATTCCGGTGCCTGTCTTTCGCTATAATAGGCGTTGAAGCAAAAACAGCTTTTGAATAAGGCTTGGCAAAACAGCAGGAGGAACCGCTATGCAACGCTGCACATTCAACACCGGCTGGATGTGCCGCCGGATGGACGGGGCAGACATCCCCCATCCGGTCACACTGCCCCATGACGCCCAGTGCCGGGAGCCCCGGGAGGCGGACAGCCCCGGGCAGCACAACATCGGCTGGTTCTGGTGCTACGATTACGAATACCGTAAGCGCTTCCCCACGCCGGAGGGCTGGAAGGGCAAGCGGGTGCTGTTTGAGTTTGAAGGGGTCTATCGCAACGCGGAGGTCTTTCTGAACGGGGCGAGAATCGCCGCCTGGCCCTACGGCTACACGAATTTCTACGCCGACGCCACCGACGCCCTGCGCTGGGAGGGGGAGAACGAGTTGACCGTCCTGGCCCGGAACGCCCAGCAGCCCAACAGCCGCTGGTACTCCGGGGCGGGCATTTACCGCCCCGTGTCCGTCTGGGTGGGGGACGAGGCCCATATCCCGGTGAACGGCGTCAAAATCCGTACCACCTCCCTGGCTCCGGCCACGGCGGAGGTAACGGTGGCCACCTCCTGCTCCGGCCCGGTGACGGTGGAACTGCTGGACGGGGAGAAAGTGCTGGCTTCCGCCGCCGCGGAAAGCGACGGACGGGCGGTGTTCACGCTGTCCGCGCCTGAGGCGGAGCCCTGGAGCTGCGAGCATCCCAGGTGCTACACCTGCCGGGCCTCCTTCTGCGGCGACCGGGCGGAGGCGCGGTTCGGCTTCCGCCTACTGGCCTGGAACACCAAAACCGGCCTGACCATCAACGGCCAGCGGGTAATTCTGCGAGGGGCCTGCATCCATCACGACAACGGCCCTCTGGGGGCGGTCTGCGACCCCCAGGCGGAGGCGCGGAAGGTGCGTCTTTTAAAGGAGAACGGCTACAACGCCATCCGCTCCGCCCACAACCCCTGCTCCAAGGCGCTGCTGGCCGCCTGCGACCGGCTGGGGATGCTGGTGATGGATGAGTTTGTGGACTGCTGGTACATCCACAAGACCAAGTATGACTATGTGAACGACTTCCCCGGCTGGTGGCGGCGGGATTTACAGGCCATGGTGGAGAAGGACTATAACCACCCCTCCGTCATTCTCTACTCCACGGGGAACGAGGTGTCCGAGACCGCTCAGCCCAAGGGCATCGCCCTGACTGGGGAGATGACGGACTATTTGCACACCCTGGACGGCACCCGTCCGGTGACCTGCGGGGTGAACATCTTCTTCAACTTCCTCAGCTCCATCGGCTTCGGCGTGTACAGCGACGATAAGGCGGAAAAGGCGGCCTCCGAGCAGAAAAAGCAGCCGGAACAGAAGAAGAAAAAGCCGGTGGGCAGCGAGTTTTACAACACCCTGGCCACCGTGCTGGGGGACAAGACCATGAAACTGGGGGCCACCCTGCCCCCCTGCGACCGGAAAACCAGGGATTCTTTTGCCAACATGGACATCGCGGGCTACAACTACGGCATTTACCGCTACCGCCACGACCTGAAAAAATACCCGAACCGCCTGATTCTGGGCAGCGAGACCTTCTGCGCCGACGCCTATTCCTTCTGGGAGCTGGCGAAAACGGAACCCCGGCTTATCGGCGACTTCGTCTGGGCGGGGATGGATTACATCGGGGAGACCGGCCTGGGCCGCTGGGGCTACCTGGATTTCCCCAGCCAGCCCCCGTCGGACGACCCCGGCTGGCTAAATGCTGGAGCCGGACGCATCGACCTTCTGGGGAACGCCACAGCGGAAGCTGCCTACACCCGTGTGGCCTTTGAATTGGAAACCGGCCCCATCCTGGCGGTGCGGCCCGTGGCCCCGGTGAAGAAGCCCCCTGTGGGGGCCTGGAGCCTGACGGACGCACTGATGAGCTGGTCCTGGCACGGCTGCGCAGGCAGCCCGGCGGAGGTGGAGGTCTACGCCCGGGGAGATTCGGTGGAACTGCTGCTGAATGGCGAAAGCCTGGGCCAGAAGAAGCTGCGGGGCGACTGCCGGGCCGTGTTCCGCACCACCTATCAGGACGGGACCCTCGCCGCCCGCAGCTATGACGAGGCGGGTCGGCTGATTGCTTCCCAAACCCTGGAGACGGCGGGAGCGAACACCGTCTTGCAGTTGACGCCGGAGGAGCCCACCGTGCAGCCAGGCAGGCTCAGCTATATCCACCTCCGCTACACCGACGGCCGGGGCATCTGGAAGCCCATGGAGCGGCGCACCCTGAAAGCCGCCGTCACCGGCGGCGTACTGGAGGGCTTCGGCAGCGCCTCCAGCTATAACCCGGAGGGCTATTGGGGGAACACCATCCGCACCTATTGGGGGGAGGCTCTGGCCGTCCTCCGGGCCGACGGGAGCGGGCCGCTGACGCTGACCGTCACCGATGAGGAAACCAGCTGGCAATTGACGATTCCCTGTCAGAGCTGAATAACAGCAAAAAGGAGAAACCACCATGGAAAAAATCAGAGGCGCAAACCTGGGCAACTGGCTTGTCCTGGAAAAGTGGATGCAAGTGGAGATGTTCGAGGGGACAGACGCGGAGGACGAGGTGTGGCTGAACCGCCTGATGGACAGGGATGCCCTGGCCCGGCGGATGCAGGCCCACCGGGACACCTATGTGATGGAGCAGGACTTCAAAGACCTGAGCGCCCACGGCGTCAACCTGGTGCGCATCCCGGTGCCCTACTTCATCTTCGGGGACAGGCCCCCCTTCCTGGGGTGCGTCGAGTACCTGGACCTGGCCTTCCAATGGGCGGAGCAGTACGATATAAAGGTACTCATCGACCTGCACACCGTGCCGGACAGCCAGAACGGCTATGACAACGGCGGCATCACCGGGGTCTGCAAGTGGTGCCAGGAGCCGGAGGAGGTGGAGTTCGCCCTGACGGTGCTGGAGCGGCTGGCCCGGCGGTACAAGGATCACCCCGCCCTGTTTGGGATTGAAATCGTCAACGAGCCCATCAGCCTGACGGTGTGGCTGTCCTCCGGCTCCGGCCCCATCCGGGGCAAGCCGGTGGATAAGGAGGAGGCCAGGGGTTCCTCCTACGTTCCCATGAAGTTCCTGAAGCCCTTCTACCGGGAGGCGTACCGCCGCCTGCGGGCCATCCTGCCGGAGGAGAAGGCTATCGTATTCCATGACGGCTTCCGCCTCACCGGCTGGAACCGGTTCTTTGACGAGAGCGGAATGAAGAACGTGTATCTGGACACCCACATCTACATCTTCGCCATGGAATCCTTCGTGCCGCTGCATCAGCTGTGGTGGTACCGCATTTATGTGGGCTTCAACAAGTGGAAGGTGTCCAACGTGGCAAAGCACGTCCCCGTCATCGTGGGCGAGTGGTGCATCTGCAACCAGTACGCCCAGCGGGGAGGCTCGGCGGAGGAGAACCGGCGGCGCTTCCGGGAGGTGGCCGCACTGGAGCTGGACGCCTGGTCGGTCAGCGCGGGATACATTTATTGGAATTACCAACTCTGGCGCAACCGGGATAGCGCGATGGACGAGGGCTGGAAAGAGAGCTGGGATCTGGCCCGGTGCTGGAAGCATGGTTGGATGCCCCAAAGGCTGGACACCCCTTCGGAACCATGAACAACCATTCCAAATAAGGGAGGCTCCGCCTGAAACGGATTGTGCAGAGAAACCGACAGTTTGTGCAAAAAGGATTGAAAAATATTTTTTCGTTTGTTATAATGTAGCGGTATGATTGATGGAAGTGATTTCAGAAGAGCGAAAGGGCGATGTTATCCTATGACGCTTGGGAAAGTCGGAAAAATCATTTTGATTATCCTCCTGGTTCTGGTCGTGGTGGTGGCGCTGCTCTGTCTGACCCATCTCAGCACAACGAAAATCCTCTGGCAGAACCTGACCTCCCCCACGCTGGAGATGGACACATCCGACTGGACGGGGGGAACCTCCTATGAGAATGTGCAGTACTCCGACGTGTCGGACAGCGACTATCTCCACCTCTACGTCCCCGATTCTGAGGAGCCGATGCCCCTGCTGATTCTGGTGCACGGCGGCGGCTTTGTGGCCAACGACCTGGAATCCCGCCAGGCCCAGTTCATGTACCGTTACTTCCGCCAGCAGGGCTACGCCTGCGCCACGGTGAATTATCGCCTGGCCCAGGAGGCCAGCTACCCGGCGGCGCTGGAGGACGTGAAAGCGGCCATCCGCTACCTTCGGGCCAACGCTGAGATCTATGGCTATGACCCGGACTGCTTAGTGATTTGGGGCGAATCCGCCGGAGGGTATCTCGCCACCATGGCGGCGGTGACGAATGACGAGGAGTTCTCCGGTGTCAGCTTCCTTGGGGAGGACGCGCTGGACGAGCCGGTGTCCGCCCAGGTGTCCTGCCTGATGGACTTCTACGGCATCATTGACTTCCCCTTTGCAAGCGGCGACTTCGAGAGCCAGGGCATCCCCACAGCCATCGTCAGTCTCGCCAACAGCTGGGCAAACTCGACCCTGAAGGGCACCGGATTTGACAGCGTGGAGGAGTACTGGCTGAATACCGCCCTTGCCGACTGCACGGAGGAGGAGCTGACTCAGTACTCCGCCCGGTACTACATCGAGGAGAACTGGGAGACGGTGCAGAACCTGAACGTGCTGATTTGGCACAGCCCGGCGGACATCACCGTGGCGGAGACCCAGTCCATACGGCTCTATCAGGCGTTCCTCTCCGGCACCTACCAGGCCGACGGCAACTGGAGCGAAGGGGAGGCACGGGATAACGTCACCTACCAGTCCTTTGCAGGATACAAGCACGCGGACGACCGGTATTACAGCGATGAATCGCTGGCGAATATCGTCCAATACCTGAACGCGCTTTTCGATTAAGCGCATCCACATGGCGACAAACGGCGGGCAGCCTGGTCAGCTGCGCCGGCGGTCGTAATACAGGCCCACGCTGCGGAGTTGGCGCCCACAGCGCCGGGCGGAAATCTAGGGAACCTCTGAACAAATGCACTTCGGCGTCTTACGGTAAATTTACGCCATAAATGCGTTGCAAAATCTTGAAATCCGTCAGGATTCCTGCGCTTTTGCGCCTTTTTCTGGCGCAAATTTCCTCGCAATCCGCTCTCGTCCATTTATTCAGAGGTTCCCCAAAACGTATTAAGGAGGAAACTTAATGAAGAACAAAAAAGCAAGATTGTGGCGCGGCCTGACCGCCATCACCGCCGCGCTGCTGGCGTTGCTGATTCCGGCGACCTACACCGTCAACGACAACCTATCGGTTCTGAACAGTCAGTTGGGAACTTCTTCCACCTCTATGGTGGATACCGGCGACGGTACCGCCGACTCTGTTTACTATGAATCCGAGTTCACCTCTGTGGCTGACCTGGTGGCCGCCAAGAATGAACTGGCGGAGCAGATCTCCGAGGAGGGCAGCGTCCTTCTGAAGAACGAGAACAGCGCTCTGCCCATCGACAAGGACACCGAGACCGTTACCCTGTGGGGCATGAACTCCCATACCCCCACCCTGGGCGGCATGATCGGCTCCTCCACCAGCGTAGCTGACAGCCAGACCGCTTATGGCATCGAGGAAGCGCTGGCCGCCAAGGGCTTCACCGTGAATCAGGACATGATCGACCTGTATTCCAGCGACGCCGCCATGGCTTACGCCCGCACAGGCTTCGGCGCCACCGGCCACGGCCTGACCCCCTCCTTCACTGCCACCTATGAGAGCCCCTCCAGCTATCAGGTAGGCGAAATCCCCGCCTCCCTGTACACTGACGATGTGCTGGCCTCTGCCGACGACACCGTCGCCGTGGTGGTCATCTCCCGCGACAGCTCCGAGGCTGCCGACTACGAGGTGGATATGGTCAACGGCACCGAGGGCGACAGCTTTGAGCGTCCCCTGGCCCTGTCCGACTATGAGAAGGATATGATCGAGCTGGCCAAGGAGCACAGCACCAAGGTCATCGTCCTCATCAACTCTGACTGCGCCATGGAAATCGACGAGCTGAAGCAGGACGACGAAATTGACTCCATCCTCTGGGTGGGCCTGCCCGGCGTCAACGGCTTCCTGGGCGTGGCTGATGTCCTCAGCGGTGACGAGAACCCCTCCGGTCACCTCTCCGACACCTACGCCACCAACAGCGCCTCCTCCCCCGCCATGCAGAACTTCGGCGTGTACACCTACACCAACAGCTCCCAGTCCAGCGCAGGCGACCTGACCAGCGACGACAAGGGCGACTGGTACATCGTGGAGACCGAAGGCATCTACGTCGGCTACAAGTATTATGAGACCCGGTATGAGGACAGCGTGCTTGGCCAAGGCAATGCAGACTCTACCGAAGGTTCCAGCACCGGAGACGCCTGGAGCTACGAAGACAAAATGACCTATCCCTTCGGCTATGGCCTCTCCTACACCACCTTTGAGCAGACCCTAGACGATGTGACGCTGGAAATCGGCGGCACCGGCACCGCCACCGTGACCGTGACCAACACGGGCGACGTGGCCGGCAAGAGCGTGGTTCAGCTGTACGTCCAGACCCCCTACACCGACGGCGGCGTGGAGAAATCCGCCATCCAACTGCTGGGTTTCACCAAGACCGACACCCTGGAGCCGGGCGACTCCGTCACCGTAACGGTGGAGTTCGACCCCGAGTATATGAGCAGCTATGACGAGGATATGGTCAAGGCCGACGGCACCACCGGCGCGTGGGTGCTGGATGCTGGCGACTACTACTTCGCCATCGGCAACGGCGCACATGAGGCCCTGAACAACGTCCTGGCCAACAAGCTGGGCACCACCGACGGCCTGACCACTATCACCGACGAGGAAGTCATCAACGCTGACAACGCCATCGTCTGGACCTTGGACACTCAGGACATCGAGACCTATTCTGAGAACGTGGAGAACGCTCTCCAGGATATGGACATCAACAGCTACTATGACGAGGACGTGGTGGAGTACTTCACCCGCTCCGACTGGAGCGCAGGCTGGGGTACCGTCACCGACCTGACCGCTACCGACGAGATGCTGGTTGGCCTGACCAACAGCAACTATGAGCTGACCGAGAACGGCGACGGCGTCACCTGGGGCGCGGACAACGGCCTGACCCTGTTCGACATGGTGGTCATCAATGACGACGGCACCACCTCCGCCCTGGACTTTGACGACGAGCAGTGGGATCTCCTGCTGGATCAGATCACCCTGGACGAGGCCATTCAGTTCATCGAGAAGGCCGGCGACGACCTGGAGAACATTGACTCCATCGTCCTCCCCCGCCTCTATCAGAACGATGGCCCGCTGGGCTTCACCTATGACCAGGTGGCCGGCTACGCCACCCGTTGGACCGAGAACGACTCCAGCGAACCCACCTACGTCTCCTCCAGCGATGAGTACGCCGCCGAATCCATGAACACCATGCCCACCGAGCCTGTGGTGGCCGCCACCTTCAACACCGAGCTGGTGGAGCGGGAAGGCGAGCTGTTCGGTGAGGACGGCCTGTGGTCCAACGAGGTCAGCCTCTTCGCACCCGGCCTGAACCTGCACCGCACCCCCTACAATGCCCGGAACCATGAGTACTATTCTGAGGACTCCATGCTGACCAACATCATGGGCGTGGCCGTCTGCACCGGCGGTCAGTCCAAGGGCATGATGATGGAGCCCAAGCACCTGGCCTTTAACGAGCAGGAGACCAACCGCTCCGGCGTCTCCACCTTCATGACCGAGCAGGCCGCCCGTGAGAACAACCTCCGTGCCTTCCAGGGCGCCATGTCCACCAACGTGGCTGACGGCATCATGACCTCCTTCAACCGTGTTGGCACCGTTTACTCCAGCGCGCACTCCGGCCTGATGACCCAAATCGTCCGCAACGAGTGGGGCTACACCGGCTGGCTGATCACTGACATGATCAACGGCGCGGACTACATGAACTGGAGAGACATCGTGGCTGCCGGCGGCGGTGCCTGCCTGACCTCCTCTGGCTACGCTGGCTCTACCATCGGCACCATGGCCGCCTCCAAGACCGCCATCTCCAAGGATACGGAGTTCCAGGAGCAGATGAAGCTCATCATCAAGTACTATCTCTACAATATCGTGGAGAGCAGCGCCATGAACGGTCTGACCGCCGATACCGAGATCGTCACCAACCTGACCTGGTTCCAGATTCTGTGCTATGCCGCTATCGCCGTTGCCGCCGTGCTGACGGTCGCCTTCGCGGCGCTGTGGGTGCTGAGTCTGCGCAAGTCCAAGAGCCAGCAGGATTCCTGAAGAAAAGGAGGATGAAACTATGGCTATCTTTGCAAATAAGTCGGGCAGCTTCTACACGACTGGGCTGGCCGCCATCCTGACCCTGGTGGCGCTGATTGTTTACAACAGCGTCATGTACACCTACACTCTTATCTATGTGCTGCTGGTGGCGGCGCTGGTGCTGGAGGTTCTGCCTCTGGTTTGGAACAACGCCATTTTGACCGGGGTCGTCCCTGTGGTCAATGCCGTCCTGACGGGTGCCGCTGGCATGGGCAGCGCCGTCGTCATGGTCAACCAGATCGCCTATGTGGTCACCGGCCTGGACCAGATGAGCACCATCGTCTCCTACATCGTGTTCGCCTCCGTGGCTATCGTCGCCATGCTGGTCAACATCGTTGCAGCCTTCCTGAAGTGGGAGAAGTAATTCCTTAGTCTAACCCGGCATCCCCGGGCCGCCTGTCGGCCCGGGGATTGCAAAACCGTCCCTTCCACGCCTGTACAGCCCCCAAACGTTCTGTTTCTGGGGGCTTGCGTATATGCTGCCTGCGCAGCGCCAAACACCTTCTGCCAGGGAGGAACGCTATGAAAAAACTTGATTTGAACCGGGGCTGGCTGGTAAAGCACGAGGGCACGGAGGAGCCGGGCAAACCGGTAAACCTTCCCCATGACGCCATGCTGGGAGAGCCCCGCACCGCCCAAAGCCCCGGCGGCACCAACACCGGCTGGTTCGAGGGCCGTGACTACCGCTACACCCGCACGCTGGACGTGCCGGAGGACTGGCGGGGGAAGGCCGCCGTGCTGGAGTGCGAAGGGGTCTACCACAACGCCACCGTCCTCCTGAACGGGGAGGAGGTTGGCTTCCGCCCCTACGGCTACACCAACTTCTATGTGGATTTGACGGAGCTGCTCCGCTACGGCCAGGCCAACACCCTGGAGGTGGTAGCCCGGAACGCGGACCAGCCCAACAGCCGGTGGTACTCCGGCTCAGGGCTATACCGGCCCGTGTGGCTGTACCTGTCCCAGGGGGCGGACTACCTCCCCCCCAACGCCATCCGGGTAAAGACCCTCGGCATCGACCCCGCCCAGGTGGAAATCACTGTGACCACCCAGGGCGCCGGAACCGTCTCGGTTCAGATTCTGGACGGCGGGCGGCAGGTGGCCGCCTTTGAGGGGGCGTCGAACGGCAAGGTGGTCTTCCGCGCCACGTTGCGGGGGGCCAAGCTGTGGAGTCCGGAAAACCCCAGCCTCTACACCTGCCGGGCCTCCTTCGCCGGGGACACAGCGGAAACCAGCTTCGGCATCCGCACCCTGACCTGGGGGCCGAAGGAGGGCCTGACCCTGAACGGGAAGCGGGTCATCCTGCGGGGGGCCTGCATCCACCACGACAACGGCGTCCTGGGTGCCTGCGCCTATCCGGAGGCGGAGGAGCGGAAGATTCGCCTGCTCCAGGAAAACGGCTATAACGCCATCCGCTCCGCCCACAACCCCTGCTCCAAGGCGCTGCTGGACGCCTGCGACAGGCTGGGTATGCTGGTGATGGACGAGTTCGTGGACTGCTGGTACATCCACAAGACGCAGCATGACTATGTGACCTACTTTGAGGACTGGTGGCAGCAGGATTTGACCGACCTGGTGGAGAAGGACTATAACCACCCCTCCGTCATCCTCTACTCCACCGGCAACGAGGTCTCCGAGACCGCCCAGAAGAAGGGCATCGCCCTGACCCGGCAGATGACTGACTTCCTCCACACGCTGGACGGCACCCGCCCGGTGACCTGCGGTATCAACATCTTCTTCAACCTGCTCAGCTCTATGGGCTTCGGCGTGTACAGCGACGACAAGGCCCAGAAGCAGGCCGACGTGGAGAAGCCCAAAGCGGTAGGCAGCCAGTTCTTCAACGACCTGGCGGGCCTCCTGGGCAGCGGCACCATGAAAACCGGCGCCACCCTCCACGGCTGCGACCTCAAGACCAGAGACGCCTTCGCCGCCATGGATATGGCGGGCTACAACTACGGCATCAAGCGCTACAAGCACGACCTGAAAAAGTACCCCGACCGGCTGATTCTGGGCAGCGAGACCTTCTGCTCCGACGCCTATCAGTTCTGGGAGCTGGCGAAAACGGAGCCACGGCTTATCGGCGACTTTGTCTGGGCCGGTATGGACTATCTGGGCGAGGTGGGCATCGGCGCCTGGGAATACCAGGACTATGCCCCCAGCTTTGACCACGGCGTGGAGTGGCTGGCCGCAGGCGCTGGCCGCATCGACCTGATCGGCACCCCCCTGGGGGAGGCCAGCTATACCAAGGTGGCCTTCGGCCTGGAGGATGGACCGGTGATTGCCGTCCGCCCGGTGAACCACACCGGAGAGAAGCACTCCCCCTCCTCCTGGAAGATGACCGACACCCTGTCCTCCTGGAACTGGCAGGGCTGCGAGGGCAAGAGCGCCGTGGTGGAGGTTTACACCCGGGCCACCGCGGTGGAACTGCTGCTGAACGGCATCAGCGTGGTGAAGAAGGAACGGAAGAAGGACTGCCGCCTGGTGTTCAACATCACCTATCAGCCCGGCGAGCTGACCGCCGTGGCCTACGATGAGGCCGGACAGGAGACCGGCCGCAGCAGCCTGACCACCGGCTCGGCGGAAACGCAGCTTCGTCTGACCCCGGAGCAGGAGACTGTGCGGCCTGAGGGGCTGGCCTTCCTGAACCTGTGCTATACCGACACAGAGGGCAACGTGAAGCCCTTGGAGCGCCACCGCATCCAGGTGCAGGTCACCGGCGGCAAACTGCTGGGCCTGGGCCATGCGTGCCCCTACAACCCGGACGGCTTCCTGAAGGAGGACACCGACACCTACTATGGCCGGGCTCTGGCCGTAGTTCAGGCGGACGGCACCGGCCCGGTGACGGTAACGGCGTCCGACGGCGTGCGGCAGGCGGCGGCAGAGCTGCCTCTGAATGCCGGGTAAGCGCGGCGCAGCAACGCGGGGCGGACAGCGAAGCCCCTCACCCGTATCTTCCCCAAACGGAAATGGAAAGGAAAATGTAACATGAGCAAACAAACGGAAAAAGGCGGCTTCTGGAGCACACCCCTGGCCAGCTCCGCCATTAAGACCGACGAAGTAAAACTGCCGGAAATGCTAATGGGCTACCTGATTGGCCCCTTCGGCGCGCTGCTGTCCTCCGGCATCTTCACCAGCTTCCTAAACAAATACTTCACCGACGTACTGCTGCTGGACACTGGCTTCCTGTCCGCCTTGCAGCTGGTATCCACCCTCCTCATCGTGGCGGCCAACCTGATTGTGGGCCAGCTCATCGAGCGCACAAAATGTCTCGCCGGCAAGGCCCGCCCCTGGGTGCTGCTGTCCGCCCTGACGCTGTCAGTGGCCAGCCTTCTGATGTTCGTCGTCCCCTTCCAGAACGAGATGGCGAAGATGGTGTGGATCGCCATTGCCTATAACCTGTACTACGCCGTTGCGTATCCCATCTACAACACCGCCAACTCCACCCTGGTGCCTGTTTCCACCCGGAACAGCCAGCAGCGCGGCTCCCTGGCCTCCTTCACCAACATTGCCGGCCTGGGGGTCATGGGCGTAGGCTCCATGATCTTCCCCATCCTGGTGTCCAACGTCATGGGCAACAGCCAGCCGATGTGGTTCCTGGTGATGCTGGCCATCGCCATCTTCTCTGCCCTGACCATCTTCCTCCAGTACAAGTTCACCCGTGAGCGCGTCACCGAGGAGAGCATGACCTCCGGCAACGCGCAGGAGAACGCCGCGCCCCCTCTGGGCCAGCAGCTGAAGGCCGTCGCCAGCGAGAAGTGGTGGTGGATCACCATCCTGTTCTATATGGACTTCCAGTGGGCCGGAGCCATGAAGAACGGCTCCATGAGCTATTTCTGCCAGTGGGTCATCGACGCCACCCCCCTGGGCGGCGACTGGGGCGTTGCCCAAACCCTGCTCAGCGTCATGGGCGCTATCCCCATGGCGGTGGCGGCCCTGTTCGTGGTGCCGCTGGCCAACAAGTTCGGCAAGCGGAACCTCTGCTTCGCCGGTATGGTGCTGGGCGTTGTCGGCGGCGTTATCGCCGGGATGGGCGGCAGCAACATCGTGCCGGTGGCCATCGGCGTGGCGCTGAAGTGCTTGGGCTCCTCCCCGGCCTGCTATCTGATTCTGGCCATGCTGGCCGACGTCATCGACCATATCGAGTTCAAGAACGGCATCCGTACCGACGGCCTGACCATGAGTATTTACAGCTCCCTGATGGTAGCGTCCACCCCCATTATGAACGCCGTATTCATGGCCATGCTTGGCTCCGGCTATGACGCCGCCGCCACGGCACAGAGCACCGCCGTCCAGGTCACCATTGGCATCAGCTACATCTGGGTGGAGACCATCGCCTTCGCCGTAGACGCCCTCCTGGTGCTCTTCTTCACCGTGGAGAAGAACCTGCCCGCCGAGCAGGCCGCCATCGCGGAGCGGAAGAAGCAGGAGTAAGCGCCCCCTTTACCTGAGAACACAGATTTGCTTCCTATGCGCTCGTGCGCACTCCCCCGGCGTCGGTTTCCTCCGCGCCGGGGGAACTTGTGCTTGATTCCTTCCACGAAAAAACGCAGAATAAGAGGTGTCGCTTGTGAATCAACTGTCAAAATGGCGCAGTGCGCCGCTCTGTGACCGCGTCACAGCCCTGGCGCTGGCCGTCATCACGTTGACGGGGTGCGTCACCGTGGTGCGCCACGCCCTGCTGGGGAAGGCGCAGCCCTTGATCACCATGTGCATTGTAGAGGTGCTGCTGGTTCTGCTGGCCTACATCGCCTGGAAAGGCCGCGCCCCCTGGCTGCTGCTGGGGGCGGGGGTAGGCTGCATCGTGCTCTTTTCCCTGACCAACTATCTGGAGACCACCCTGTTCAACTTCGGCTTCGCCATCCAGGCCGCCGCCGCTCTGTTGGGGGCCATTCTGGGGACGATATTCGCCGTCCGGCAGCATCTGGGGCTGCGGAAGGGAGTGCTTGTCCCCGCTGTGGCCTTCGCTGCCATCGTCGTCGCGGTGCTGGCCTATTGGCTGGTGAACGTAGCCATTGCAAAGAGCGCCCAGGGGCCTGCGGAAAACGAACTGTGGACGGTGCCCTCCGCCTATGACAGCGTGGACTGCGCCCAGCCCGGCACCGTGGAGCTGTTCACCTATCAGACGAAAGCCTACGCCACCGATGAGCGGGACGTGGAGAAAAGCGCCTACGTCTATCTGCCCTACGGCTATGACGAGAGCCAGCAGTACAACATCCTCTATCTGATGCACGGCACCGGAGACGATGAGGCCTACTGGCTGGTGACTCACGCCTACAACAAGACCATGATCGACAACATGATTGCCAATGGCGACATCGAGCCCCTCATCATCGTCACCCCCACCTTCTATGTGGAGGACGACTGCGCCGACGGTCTGGACGCCCTGACCTACTCCTTCCGGGAGGAACTGCGCAATGACCTGATGCCCGCCATTGAATCCACCTATTCCACCTACGCGGAAAGCTGCGACGAGGAGGGCTTCACCGCCAGCCGGGACCATCGGGCCTTCGCCGGGCTGTCCCGGGGGGCTGTGACCACCTATCACGCCGCCTTCTGCGGCAGCCTGGACTACTTCTCCTGGTTCGGCACCTTCAGCGGCAGCCGCACCACAGCGGAGTACTTCCAGGAGACGCTGCAATCGGAGGAGTTCGCCGACTACTCCATCCACTACCTCTACGTCACCAGCGGCAACTTTGACTTCGCCCTGCCTGGGCAAATCAGCGACTATGCCGACCTGCTGGCGGTGGAGCCGCGGCTGACAGAGGGGGAAAACACCAGCTTTGACATCCTCCCCATGCGGTACCACTCCATTGGCTCGTGGCACCTGGCGCTGTACAACTGCCTGCAAAAGCTGTTCGTCAGCTGACCGGCCTGACCGCAGCATCCCTGAACTCAACAAAGAAGAGGCTGACCGTCACGGTCAGCCTCTTCTTTCGTTTCCGGTTGTAAATTCGGCTTATCGCCCCTCGGCTCAGGAGAGGAAGGAGAAGGGGTCGGAGACGGCCTCCTCCGGCAGCACGCCGGACACCCCGCCGGAGGTCTCGCTCTCCTGCTCCGCCTCCGCGTCCGTCTCCGTCTCCTCCTCCGGGGCCACGCAGGCAGGGTAGGACTGGGCATCCCAGCTGTAGCGCTGGGACAAATCCTCATCGTAGTGGCGGAAGCTCTCCTCATCCGCCCCTTCGGTGACATCCACATAGCAGCTGCCGCTGTCTGTGGTCACGATATTCCACCAGTGGGGCGTGTTGTCCTTGGTGCCGTACACCGTCTCGCAGGAGACCCCCGCCAGGTCGCACAGCACCTCAAAGGCCATGGCCAGGGCGTGGCTGGAAACCGGGTTTCCGTTCAGCGCGTCATACACGCTGTCGCTGCCCGTCTCGTCAAACTGGGCGATGGCCGTCAGCCGGGAGTACAGCAGCCACACGCCGGTCTCGTCCTGACTGATGGAGCCGCTGGTCATGGCGGCGGCGGTGGAGCGCACCTCCTCCGCCATGCGCTGCAAGTCCTCCTGGCTGTTGGCCCACTGGAAGGTGATTTCCACAATGCGCTTCGTGCCGGTGGAGTGGTACACCGTCACCAGCACGCCGGGGTACTCCACCGCATAGGAGGGGTTCTGGTAGTAGGCCTCCTGCACCAGGGAGAGGATTTCATCCTGGTCGGCATAGTAGCTGCTCATCTCCAGCACCAGCTCCTCCGACCAGCTTTGCAGGGCGCTGGCGATGGCGGCGCGGATCTCCGTGGTGCCGTTGACGGTGCGGATGGAGGCGATTTGGTCAAAGGTGCGGCGGTAGCTGTAGGTCACGGTACACTCATAGTAGGTGACGATGTGCTGATAGGTATAGGTGATACCGGACAGGGCGTAGGTGCCCAGGGGGTCGTCCTGCACCACCTCCTGGCAGGCCTTCTCCAAATCCTCCCCCACGTCGCCGGTGTACTGGTACAGCCGCACCGTCCCCTCCGTCTCCCCCATGGTGACGAAGTACTGGATGCAGTTCAGCAGCTCGGCGTAGGTGGTGGCCCGGAGAACGGAGACATCCTCCGTGTCCGCCGTCTGCTCCACATAGGGCACCACGGAGGAGTAACTCCGGGAGGCCACATAGCCGCAGGAGGTCAGGGGCAGCAGGCCGCAAAGGAGCAGCGCAGGAATCGCTTTCTTGTTCATGAAACCTCCTGTTCTATCCGTTAACGCCCTGGTGAAAAGCGTCCCGACCCCCGAAGCGGGAGCCGGGACGCGGCTTTGCAAGGCGAGCTTACAGCTCCTGAATGGCGGGGGCGTATGCCGCGTACTTGGCAACCTTGGCGTCGCACTCCTCCTTGGTGGGAGCGTTGGCCAGGATGTACACCTTGATTTTCGGCTCGGTGCCGGAAGGACGGATGATGAAGGTGGTGCCATCCTCCAGGTCATAGGCTACCACGTTGGCGCCGGACAGCTCCATCTGCTCCACCTTGCCGCAGGCCAGGCAGGTGGAGGTGCCGGACTGATAGTCCTTCGCCACCAGCACCTTGGTGCCGGCCACCTCGGCCAGAGGCTGGGCGTGGAGCTTGGCCATGATTTCGGCCATCTTCGCCATGCCGTCCAGGCCGGGCATGACCAGGTTCATGGTCTTTTCACTGTAGAAGCCGTACTTGGCGTAGCAGTCCATCAGGGCATCATACAGGGTCTTGCCCTGGGTGGCGTAGTAGGCGGCCATCTCCACCACGATGACGATGGCGGTGACGGCATCCTTATCCCGGACGTAGTCGCCAAACATATAGCCGCAGGACTCCTCAAAGGAGAAGATGACCTGGCCTTCGCCGGACTGCTCCAGCTGATCCTTCTTCTCGCCCAGGAACTTGAAGCCAGTGAAGGTGCGGGCGCACTTCACGCCGTTGGCCTCGGCCACCTTGGTAGCCATGGCGGAGGAGACGATGGTGGTATTGGCGTAGGCGTTGGCAGGCAGGGTACCGGCGCGCTTCCGGGCCTGAATGGCGTAGTCCTCCAGCAGGATGCCGGTCTGGTTGCCGGTGAGGACGGTGTAGTCGCCGGAGGAGGTCTTTACCATGACGCCCACACGGTCAGCGTCCGGGTCGGAGCCGACGATCAGGTCGCAGCCATGCTCCTTGGCCAGGTCAACGGCCAGGTAGAAGCCCTCCGGGTTCTCCGGGTTGGGGGAGACCACGGTGGGGAAGTTGCCGTCAATGACCATCTGCTCCGGCACGCAGTAGACCTTCTTCATGCCCAGCCGCTTCAGCGCCTCGGGGATCAGCTTGTGGCCGGTGCCGTGGAAGGGGGTGTAGACAATGCCGAAGTCGTCGGCCACCTTGGCCACGGACTCCCGATCAATGACCTGCTCCATGACGTTGGCCAGGAACTTCTCATCGGTCTCCGGGCCGATGATGGTGACCAGGCCCTGGGCCTTGGCCTCGTCCAGATCCATGATTTTCACATCGTCAAAGACATCCAGCTCCTTCATCTTGGCGGCTACCACATCGGCGGGGCCGGGAGGCAGCTGGGCGCCGTCGCTCCAGTAGACCTTATAGCCGTTGTACTCCTTGGGATTGTGGGAGGCGGTGATATTGATGCCCGCCTGGCAGCCGTACTCCCGCACGGCGAAGGACAGCTCCGGGGTGGGACGCAGCTCGTCATACAGCTTGACCTTGATGCCGTTGGCGGCCAGCACGGCGGCAGCCTCCTCCGCGAACTCCTGAGAGTGGTTCCGGCTGTCGCAGGAGATGGCAACGCCCTTCTCGCAGGCTTCGGGGCCCTCCGCCTTCACCACCTCGGCAAAGGCCTGGGTGGCGTGACCCACCACATGGCGGTTCATCTGATGCAGGCCGACGCACATGGTCCCCCGCAGACCGGCGGTGCCGAACTCCAGCGGGCCGAAGAAGCGGGACTCGATTTCCTTCGGGTCATCCTTGATTGCCTCCAGCTCGGCCCGTTCCTCATCGGACAGGGCGGGGCTGTTCAGCCATTTTTCATAAGTCTCCATAAAAGACATAGGGAACACCTCCACAAAAATTGCGCCAAGAATCGACCTTCCTGACTTTACCCCTCTATTATAAACGATAGGAGGGTGATTTGTCTAGCATATTATGAAAAATCATTGTAAAAATTGTATGGTATCTCCACAAAAAGTCCATCCAGGCAGAGGGAGATGTCATCAGTTTAGCGAGGCTGCGTTCCTTAGACACGGATGGAAGGAGGAAATAGAGCGTTTGCCCTTGCCAGGGCATGGCTTACTTTTCTCGCTCCGCCGAGAAAAGTAACAAAAGAGGGCGGCTCAGGGAGGGGCTTCGGGGCCTCGCCCCTCCCTAAGAACCCTCCCCCTATCCCACTGGCGGCTTCGCCTTGTCCCTCAATCAGGTGGTCTATCCCGTTAGAGACGATGTAACTTGATAACTGGTGAGACTGCCGCCCATGGCGGCTGGGGACGATTGCCGTTCCGCCCTGCCG
>JAJQEV010000073.1 GCA_021201475.1 Clostridiales bacterium | reverse complement strand
GCGGTACTCAGGCCCGCCGGGAGGGCAAACGCTTTATTTCCTTATAGTATCCTTGCCCAAGGAGTGTAATCCTTTTAAATTGATGACATTGTCCTGAAAGGGGAGGGGAACCGGCGGCAGCCGGTGGAGGGGTTTCCGTACAAATCGGATTTCAAAATTGATTTCCACAGAAACAGAACGGTTCCTCTTGACAGACGGGCAAAACTGTTCTATCCTTATAGGTAGTCATAGCTAACCGCGCCGTACAGCTGCGGGGAGCAGCTATAAGGAGGAATCATTATGCAAAAAATTACAGTTGGTATTGAGGGCATGGCCTGCGAAATGTGCGAGGCCCACATCAAGGACGTGATTCGGAAGCAGTTTGACCCCCAGAAGGTCACCGCCTCCCACAAAAACAATGAGGCAGTCATTTTGACGGAGAGGGACATCTCCGAAGCCGCCCTCCATCAGGCCATCGACCCCACCGGCTACACCGTCACCTCGGTGAAAACGGAGCCGTATGAGAAGAAGAAGGGGCTGCGAGGGCTGTTCGGCAGGTAACGGCTGACAGATAGCGCAAAGCACCGCCGCAGAATCCTTCTGCGGCGGTGCGATGATGGTTCAAGCTGGCGTGTGCTCAGCCCTCGCCTCACTGGGAGACCACGTTGGTCAGCGTGCCGATGCCGTCGATTTCACACGCCACCACGTCCCCCGGCTGGAGCCACTTGGGGGGCTGGAAGCCCATGCCCACCCCGGCGGGGGTGCCCATGGCAATTACCGTCCCCGGCTTCAGGCGGATGCCCCGGCTCAGGTCGCTGATAACATAAGCCACGTCGAAAATCAGCAGGTCGGTGTTGGAGTTTTGCCGCAGCTCACCGTTGACCCTGGAGCGGATGCCCAGCACCGGACGGCCGGGCAACTCCTCCGCCGTGACGATCCACGGCCCCATGGGGGTGAAGCCGTCCAGCCCCTTGCCGAAGTACCACTGCTTGTGCCGGGTCTGGACGGTGCGGGCGCTGACATCGTTTAAAATGGTATAGCCGAACACATGGTCATAGGCATTTTCCGGGGAGACGTGGTCGGCCTCCTTGCCGATGATTACCGCCAACTCGCACTCATAGTCCAGGCTGTCCACCATGTCCCGGTGGGCGTGGATGAACCCGCCGTCAGGCACCGCCTCGTCCACCCGCTTGGAGAAGTACACCGGATAGGGCCGCTCTCCGCCGAAGGCTTCGTTTTTGTACCGGGCGGACTCCTCCGCATGGGCCATATAGTTGATGCCCAGGCAAATCACATCCTGCCGGGGGTGGGGAATGGGCGCGGCGTGGGCCAGCCGGTCATAGGGGATGCCCTCCGGCAGGTCGGCGGCGGCCACAGCCTGGGCCAGCTCCGCCGGGGTGCAGCGCTCCACCACGCTCTGCATATCGGGGCAGGAGATGTCCGCCGCAGACAGGGGCCAGACGGCAGCGCCGTCCGGCGAGGCGAAGCCCACGGTTTCCACCCCGTCCACATAATAGGTCAGCAGCTTCATGGGAAGGAACCTTCCTTTCTCTGTTTCTTTATCCATATTCAGGTTAAATTTCATCAAGACGGGCAAATCAGCCCGCCCGCGTTCTTATTTAGGATACCATTCCCGCCCGGCTTTGTCAATCTGCTGCACGCTTTGCGCCTTCGTCAAAACGGGTGGCAATTTTGTTGCCCTTTGGTCGCTGAAACCTGGGGATAAGGGGCGTTGTTATTCCTTATGTAAAAAATATAAGGAATAATGCCGTTTGATTAGAAGGTATGACCTTGTCGTACCGGCAGATGTTATCTACCGTTGGACTATAAAATTGCACGTTTCGCCCGCCTCGGCTAGGGAGCGAAGCGGAAATGCCGCTTGACGGCGAGGGCGGAACGGCAATCGTCCCCAGCCGCCATGGGCGGCAGTCTCAGCAGGTATCAAGTCACATCGTCTGTTGCCTGATAGACCACCTGATTGAGGGACAAGGCGAAGCCCACAGTGGGATAGGAGGAGGGTTCTTAGGGAGGAGCGAGGCCCCGAAGCGCCTCCCTAAGCCGCCCTCTTTTGTTACTTTTCTCGGCGGAGCGAGAAAAGTAAGCCATGCCCTGGCAAGGGCAAACGCCTATTTCATTTCAGTATCCTTATCTAAGAAAAGTAATCCTCCTTAGTTGACGCCGTCGCCCCGTCAGGGGGCTTGCAAGATAAAAATTCTGCTGATATAATAGTACCAGCAGGCAGGCGGCCCGCGCCGCCCCGCCAAGTCCCGGAAGTTCGGTCGGCATCAGGAGGCTCGTTATGAAAATTTCCACCAGAGGGCGCTATGCGCTGCGTTTGATGCTGGACATCGCCCAACAGGGGGAGGGGGCCGTCGTCTCCCTCACCGACATCGCCAGACGGCAGGACATCTCCGTGAAGTATCTGGAGCAAATCGTGATGAAGCTGAACCGGGCAGGCTTTCTGAAAAGTACCCGGGGGGTGCAGGGCGGCTATATGCTGCTGCGCAAACCGGAGGAGTACAGCGTGGGGGATATTCTCCGGGCCATCGAGGGCAACCTGGCCCCCATCTCCTGTCTGACGGAGGAGAGCAACCATTGCAACCGCTGCCGTAGCTGCGACACCCTCTGGTTTTGGGAGAGGATGGATAACTCCATCAACGCCTTTGTGGACCAATACACCCTGGCGGACTTTCTAAACCACCCGGAGGGGCCGCCGATGCCGGAGGCGGATTCCCGGGAGTCTGCACCTCAGGCAGTGTCATCCCCCTAAACAGGCAGCAAGAATCCCTCAAAAACAGCAGAACCGTCAAAAAGCGCATCCCGCGTCCCGGGATGCGCTTTTATGCTGTCCTTTATCAGCCGCAGCCGGCGTGCTTCAACGCATAGTCGGCAGGCGGGTCCACCGGGTACCGCTCGGAGAAGCAGCCCTCGCAGAAGCCGCAGGCGGCGTCCGGCGCGATTTCATGGAGCCGCTCCAGGCTCAGGAAGCCCAGGGAGTCCGCGCCGATTTTCCGGCACACCTCGTCGCAGCTGTACTTGCAGGAGATGAGCAGGGACTTGTCCGGAATGTCCGTACCGAAATAGCAGGGGGAGATGAACTCCGGCGCGGAGATGCGGACGTGTACCTCCGTGGCCCCGGCCTGCCGGAGCAGGTTGACGATGGCCTTGCTGGTGGTGCCGCGGACGATGGAGTCGTCAATCATCACCACCCGCTTCCCAGCCACCTGGCACCGTAGCGCCCCCAGCTTGATGCGCACCGCCGCCTCCCGGCTCTGCTGGTTGGGGGTGATGAAGGTGCGGCCCACATAGCGGTTCTTCACAAAGCCCTCCCCGTAGGGGATGCCGGACTCCTCCGCATAGCCCAGGGCCGCGTCCAGCCCGGAGTCGGGTACGCCAATGACCAGGTCGGCCTCCACGGGATGCTCCTGGGCCAGCAACCGCCCCGCGTTCCGCCGGGCTATATGGACGCTCTGCCCGTTGATCACGCTGTCCGGCCGGGCGAAGTAGATATACTCGAAGATGCACATATAGCTCATGCCCTGGCAGTTGTCCCGGATGGAGCGGAGGTGGCCGTCCTCCACCACCACGATTTCGCCCGGCTCCACCTCCCGGACATACTCCGCCTCCACCCCATCCAGGGCGCAGGATTCGGAGGCAAAGTACCAGGCGTCCCCCTTTTTGCCGATGCACAGGGGGCGGAAGCCCCAGGGGTCCCGGGCGGCAATCAGCTTCCGGGGTGACATGACAATGATGGAGAAGGCGCCCTTCAGATGCTTGACAGAGTGGTTCACAGCCTCCTCCACGCTGCCGTATTTCAGGCGGGAGGCGGCGATGGAATAGGCGATGATTTCGGTATCGCTGGCGGTTTGGAAGATGGCCCCGCGATGCTCAAAATAGTCCCGCAGCTCCTCGGTGTTCACCAGGTTGCCGTTGTGGACCACGGCCAGCTGCTGCTTGACGTAATTTACCACAAAGGGCTGAGCGTTCATCCGTCGGCCTGCGCCGGTGGTGGCATAGCGGACATGGCCGATGGCCATGGTGCCGTTCATCTCCCGCAGGCGCTGCACATCGAACACGTCGCCCACCAGGCCCACGTCCTTATGGTAGATGATTTCCCGGTTGTTGTTGGCTGCAATGCCGCAGGCCTCCTGGCCCCGGTGCTGTAAGGCATACAGACCGTAATAGGTACATTCCGCGCAGCCGCCCTTCGCATCATATACCCCAAAAACGCCGCATTCCTCATGTAATCCCATAAACTGATTCCCTCGCTCATTGACTGAATAAACGGAACGGGCCGCGCTCCCTATCCATCCTGATTCTTGATAATATGGTTGCGGATGCGGCCAATCAGCATATCCGTGGCCACCTGGTTCTCTCCGCCCTCCAGGATGACCAGATCCGCAAAGTGCCGGGACGGCTCCATAAATTGCTCGTGCATGGGCTTCACGGTGGTGAGGTACTGATTGATGACGGTGTCCAGTTCCCGCCCACGCTCCTCTACATCCCGCTTGATGCGGCGGAGTACCCGCACATCGGCATCTGTGTCCACGAAGATTTTGATGTCCAGCTGCTCCCGCAGCTTCCGCTCTGCGAAGATGAGGATACCCTCCACCACAATGACATCGGTGGGGTGGACGACCATCACCTCATCCGTGCGGTTATACTGCATATAGTCGTACACCGGGCATTCAATGCTGTTGCCTTTTTTCAACTCTTTCAGATGGCGGATCAAAAGCGGTGTGTCGAAGGCTTTGGGGTGGTCATAATTCAGGGTGTGCCGTTCATCCAGCGTCAACTCATCGTGGCGATAATAATAGCTGTCGTGATACAGCACGCTGATATGGTTTTTAAACTGCTGCTGCAAACGTCGGGTCAGCGTAGTTTTCCCGCTGCCGCTGCCGCCTGCAATGCCGATAATCAGGCTGCCCATTGAGCCGCTCCCTCCCATCTCCATAAAAATGCCGACACCCGCTTTGTCAGGCGCGCACTATAATCTAATGGCTTCAGTTTACCATCTTTTTTCCAGTTTGTAAAGGTAAATTCCATCTAAAATAATGGACTTTTTTCAAAAGAATGGGAGATGAAAACTGCGGTTCCCGCACTATTCGCCGGTGGCCTCCCGGTATTCCGCCGAGCCGGTGTCGCTCCAACTGTGTTTGTCGCCGGGGATGACCTCCCCCGACACCTTGTTTACCGCGTAGAACTCCAAAATTGAGGTGCTTTTGGCCTCGCTGCCGTCTGCGGCCAGGTAATCCTGATAGCAGACGAAGAGGTAGCACTTCGCGTTGGCCGACTCCCGGTCATAGACCAGCCTGCCCCGGGCCGTCACCGTTTCGTCCTCCTCCCAGGGCTCCGACCACAGGACGGCGTACAGGCTGCCCTTGGCGGAGTAGCGCAACTCCAGGGCGTCCAAATCTGTGCCGTCCAGCTCGCCGCTGTCCGCCAGATATTGGGCAATCAGCAGCAGGGCCTCTCCCTCCGGGGTCTGGGCGGCGGCTTCCGCCGTCTCCCCGTCCCCGGCGTCGGACGCCGCCTCCGGCTGGGCCGCGCTGTCCGATGCCTCTGGTTGCGGTTCGCTCTCTGTGGCTTCCGATGGGGCTTCCTCGTCCTCCTCGCTGTCCACAGAGCCGTAGTAGCTCCGCAGGAAGGGGCCGTGGGCCTGATAGTAAGTATAGGTGTCCGGGTCAAGAAAGTGCTGGTCGGTGACGAGGAGCAAACCGTCCCCCAGGTCCTCCTCCGGTTCCTGCACAGCCGCCAGCAGCAGGCCGTAGCCCACCAGCCACACCAGCACCAGCAGCACCGCCAGCGCCGTCGTCAGCCCCACGAGAATCCGCTGGGAAGTGCGCTGGAGCCTCGGCCACAGCCATGCGTCCGCCCTGTAAAGCAGCGCCAGCGCCAGCGCCGCCCAGCCCCAGAAAATCAGCACCAGGGAGAGCATGGCAAAGCCCGTCCGATACTCGTAGCGGTAGGGCAGCAGCGCGGCCACGCCGTAATACCAGGCGGTGTAACCGACTTGGAAGCCACTCCACAGGGGCAGCAGCACAGGCCGCTGTCTGGGTTTTGCGCCGCCCCAGACGGATACCGCGTCCGCCAACTCCACCTGCTGCGCCGCTTCCGGCGTGTCCGCCCGAAACAGCGTGTCCAGCTCCGTATCCGTCAGATACTCCGGCTGCTCCAGGGGGATGCCCTTGCAGCGGAGCAGCGCGTCGGCGCACAGCCCCTCGTCCCCGGTGAGCCGGGCAGCGGCCGCCTGATAGAAGTAAAAGGTTTTCAGTTGCGCTTTGGTCAGCCTCCCTCCTGTCACTCCGTCCAAATCCCGCAGCGTCTGCTCCGGCTGCCCCAGGCACAAATCCTGCTTTGCCATGGCCAGCAGGGCGGCGTTGCGGCTGGCCGCGTCCTTCCGCCAGTGGGCAAGGTAGGCGTTGTAATCCCGGCGGGTCTGGAGATCCTTCCGGCTCACCCGCCGCCGGGTCAGTTCATCCCAAACCGCCAACAGCAACCGCAGGGCAAGCGCCGTCCCCACCGCCAGCAGAAAAACGCCCCGGAGGCGGGACGAGACCTGTGTGTCGGCATACAGGACGCAGCCCACGCCCCCCAGATAGGCCGCCAGCAGGAGCAGTATCGCCCCACGGAACATCAGCACGTGCCTGCGGACTGCCCGGCCTGCCCGCTCGCCGGGGGAGACACCCCTGGCGGGGTCAAACGCAGTGTCATTTCGTTTATTATCGTTTCGTTTCATGTTGTAGCCCCTTTGCGGTACTCCGCCTGTCTGGAACGCGCAAAACAAATGCAGCCTCTGCGGAGCGTTCCTCTCCGCAGAGGCTCCTGCCAGGCTCAGAGGCCCGCAATCATCAAAATCTCCGCCGCAAAGAGGTAGAGAACGATCGGCGCAATGTACAGCGCCAGGAAGTAGTTGGCGTGCTTCACAGGGACCCGCCGCCGCTCCACGTTCCGGAAGGCCCGTAGAGCATCGAACCAGCCGATCACTGCCACGGCCACCAGCACCGCTATCACCGTGCCATAATTGACATTATTGTAGACAGCCAGAACCACCAGGAAGAACAGCCCCACCAGCCCCCCGGAGGAGGTGACGTTCAGCAGACAGAAGAGCGTCTTCTGCCTGTCCAGCTTGCCGTCCAGGTTCAAATAATCCGCGATGTTCTGCGCCAGCTTACCGAAGATAATCATAATAACTTACCAGCCTCCCAGGTGAGGTTTCGTCTTTGCACAGCGTTATTGTACTACAAAAGGCGGGTTACGTCAACAAATTCCAACTGTTTTATCCTGCGCTTCCTGCAGTGGCATCGGCTTAAGGGGCTCTCTTTGGGCGAGGCGGTTTGAAGGGAAGCCGTTTTTTGCCCTCCGGCGGGTCTGACAAAGTTCTGATGGCGAACGTTTCCCAGGGTGGACACTCTAAGATTGATAACCTTTTCCGGCAGGAAAAGCGGCCCCCCGACGCAGAAGCGTATCTGCATTGAGGACTGCCGCGCGCACGTCAGTCTTTTCCTCCCGGACGCAAAAAAGAGCGGCTGCAACAGCCGCTCTTCGTTCGATTTGGGCATACGAACCGCTACGCCAGCAGAATCTCCCTGACGATTTGCTCCACGGTTTTCCCTGATGTGTCGATTTTCTTTGTGTTCAGCGTTTGATAGCAGGGCAGCCGCCGAACGCTTCGCTCTATCACATCTGCCTGGCGGATTCCTTTCCGCACATCGCCAAGCAGTCTCTCCCGAAGCGCCTGCTCACTGCACAGGAGCGATATGGTCTTAACCGTACAATCGGCCACATCAAGACGGCTCAGAATGGAGCCGATGATTTCCTGCTTGTGCATGACCCAGCAGAAAACAATATTCTGATAGGCGGAGCAATGGAGAAACTGGTTGAGCAGAAAGCAGATGTTCTCCAACACCATCGCCTTAGTCTCTTTGTTGACCTGAAACGGATCCGCATCCCAACACCAGTCCCCGTCCAGGAAAACGCAGTCGGTCAATTCCTGCTTTAGCCGCTGACATACCGTTGACTTTCCTACGCCCATCGTTCCACCTATCAAATAAACAGTTTTCAACCGACACGCCTCTTTTCGCTGGAATTTTATGGACGGAAATGGTGTAAAAAAGAACACCTGCCCTGATACAGAACCGTATCGAAGCAGGTGTCCGTTCCTGGTACGGGCGAAGGGATTCGAACCCCCGACCTTTTGGTTCGTAGCCAAACACTCTATCCAACTGAGCTACGCCCGCACATTCCGGCCACTCTTGTGACCGCTAATTATATTACCACGTTCTTCCGGAAAATGCAAGCGTTTTTTTCGGGTTTTTCAGCCTATTTCCCCAGGCCACCTTTTTCGGACTGTCCGGCAGGCTGTGTCGGAGGGAAAAATTGTGGGAAGGCTTTACTTTCACGCTTTAAGATGGTAAAATGTGAAGCTGTAGAGTGGCGGTTTGCGCCGCAGTCATCGGGAAAAGGAGGATGCCCCATGTCCAAGGTAAGCGGAAAGCAGGAGAGCCTGGGCCTGTACAAGGCCATTCTGGAGCTGAAGGATTTGGATGAATGTCATCGTTTCTTTCAGGATCTATGTACCGTGTCGGAGCTGCGGGCCATGGAGCAGCGGTATGACGTGGCCGTGCTATTGCAGCAGGGCATGATTTACACTCACATTCTGGAGAAAACCGGAGCCAGCAGCGCCACCATCAGCCGGGTGAACCGGGCGCTGAACTATGGGGCCGGAGGCTATCAGGATGTCCTTTCCCGCATCCTGGAGCAGGAAGATCAGGAGGAGTCATGAGCGCCTACGAAGGGCTTGCCCGGTACTATGACGCCCTGACCGGCGATGTGGACTATGGGGCCTGGCTGGACTGGTACCTCCGCTGGTTTGGGAGAAGCCAGGTGCCGGTGGAACTGGTGCTGGATCTCTGCTGCGGCACCGGGACGCTGACCTGCCTGCTGGCTCAGAAGGGCTTCTCCACCATTGGAACGGATCTGTCCGCCGAGATGCTGTCCATGGCCATGGAGAAGTCCTCCGAGTTGGACTTGGAGGAGCCTCCCCTGCTGCTGAACCAGTCCGCCAGCCATCTGGATTTATACGGCACCGTGGACGCCTGCGTGTGCAGCCTGGACAGTCTGAACTACGTCACTGACGAGGGGGAACTGCAGGAGGCCCTCCGGCGGGTCCACACCTTCCTGGCGCCGGGAGGCTATTTCCTGTTCGACGTGCTGGCCCCTCAATGGATGCAGGGGCTGGACGGCCAGATTTTTGTGGACGAAACGGAGGATGTCCTCTGCCTGTGGCGGGCATCCTTTGAGGAGGAAACGCTGACCTACGGCATGGACCTGTTTGAGCGGGATGGGAACGTCTGGCGCAGAGAGCAGGAGGAGCACCGGGAGCGGGCCTGGCAGCCCGCCGCTCTGGAGGCCATGCTGCGGGAGGCGGGCTTCGCCCGGGTGCAGGTGTTCGGCGGCATGGAGGAACGGCCGCCGGAGGCGTCGGACGGGCGGCTCTTCTTCGTCTGCACCAACGGCGACGGGCAAGCATCATAAATATCACTTTAACAATAGGAGAATCATACTATGCCAAGCTATCGCATTGACCGGATCAATGAGGACATCCGCAAGGAGCTTTCCCAGCTGATCCGCAATTTAAAGGACCCACGGGTGCAGGGGATGATTTCCATCACCCGGACAGAGACCAGCAATGACCTGCGCTACTGTACCGTCTATGTCTCTCCCCTGGACAAGCGGGACGTGAAGGAGGTCATCAAGGGGCTGAAATCCGCCTCCGGCTTCCTGCGCCGGGAACTGGGCCGCAACATGAGCCTGCGGTACACGCCGGAACTGACCTTCGTGGCGGACGACTCCATTGAGCGGGGCAGCCGCATCATTCAGATGATCAACGACATCTCCGCCCAGGACGCGGAAAAGGCCGCCGCATCAGCGCCGGAGGAGGGAACCCCTGACCATGACTGAGCAGGAGGCCGCCCGCTGGCTGCTGGAGCGGGACAACTTTCTGGTGCTGACCCACGTTCGCCCTGACGGGGACACCCTGGGCAGCGCCGCCGCCCTGTGCCTGGCCTTGCAGGCGCTGGGCAAGACGGCGTGGATGATGCCCAACCCCGGGGTCACGCCGGACTATCCGGACTATCTGGACTTCCAGTGGGCGCCGGAGGGGTACACACCGGAGCATATCGTCAGCGTGGACATTGCGGACGAGGCGCTCTTCCCGGAAGGCTATGAGGCCTTTGTGGGCAAAAGCGAGCTTTGCATCGACCATCACGGCTCCAACCGCCGCTATGCCCCCAACCTGTGCCTGGACGCCTCCGCCTCCGCCTGCGGGGAAATCATCTACCGCATTTGCAGGCTGCTGGGGGTGATGAGCGAACCCATCGCCCGGGCGCTGTATGTGGCCATCACCACGGACAACGGCTGCTTCGTCTACTCCAGCACCACCCCGGAGAGCCACCGCATCGCAGCGGAGCTGATGGAGCAGGGGGACTTCGCCCGCCGGGTGAACAAGCACTTCTTCCAGACCAGAGGCAGGAAGGAGCTGAAGCTCCAGAGTATGCTGATAGCCTCCATGGCCTTCCACCGGGAGGGACAGGTGGCCGTCTGTGGCCTGACCTTGGCGGACAAAGCCAGCGTGGGGGCTACGGACGCGGACTGCTCGGAGCTGGCCTCCTTCTGCGCCACCATCGAAGGGGTGCGGTGCGCCGTCTTTGTCCGGGAACTGACGCCGGGGGACTTCAAGCTCAGCGTCCGCGCCGACGACACATGGATCAACGCCAGCAGCGTCTGCGCCCATTTTGGCGGCGGCGGACACGCGGCGGCAGCGGGGGCTTCCATCCTGGCCGAAACGCTGGGGGAGGCCATGGACGCGGCTTATGCCGCCGTGGAGCGGACGCTGAACGCAGAATAAGCCGCTCAATCAGAACACAGGAGGGCAACCGAGATGAAAAGCAGTTTCTTTCTGACCCAGCTGTGGATCGCGGTGGGGCTGGTCGTGGCAGGCTTTCTGCTGTCCGTCCTGCTGCAAAACGGCACTGCGTCCAACGTCGGATGGGTGCTTGCGGGGCTTTTGTTCCTCCTGCACCCTGTTTTGCCCCAAAACCGGGAGAAAACGCCCGGGCGGCTGTGGCTTGTCCGGCTGGCCGGGGCGGTGGTGATTCTGATGGGCGTTCTGGTGCGGTTCCAGGTGTAGCCCCGATTTGAAAGAAGAAGTGAGGAACTCCGTTATGCCAAGCGGAATTATCGTCATAGACAAACCGGCGGACTGGACCAGCATGGACGTGTGCGCCAAGCTTCGGCGGCTGCTGGGGGAGCGGCGCATCGGTCACGCCGGAACGCTGGACCCCATGGCCACCGGGGTACTGCCCGTCTTTGTGGGGCGGGCCACCCGGGCGGTGGAGTTTGCCGAGTCCGGCGAGAAGGAGTACCTGGCCACCCTGCGGCTGGGGGTGACCACCGACACCCAGGACACCACGGGGGCGGTGCTGTCCACCGCCCCCGTAGTCTGCACCGGGGCGGATTTAGAGGCTGTGCTGCCCCAATTCCGGGGGGAGATTCAGCAGATACCCCCCATGTACTCCGCCCTGAAGGTGAACGGCCAGAAGCTCTGCACCCTGGCCCGGAAGGGGCGGACGGTGGAGCGCCAGCCCAGAACCATCACCATTTTCGCCCTGGAGGTGGTGGAGCAGGTCGGCGGTGCGGAGTATGCCCTCCGCGTCCGCTGCTCCAAGGGCACCTACATCCGGACACTGTGCCACGACATCGGCCAGGCCCTGGGCTGCGGCGGGGTGATGGCCTCCCTCCGGCGCACCGAGGCGGCGGGCTTCACCTTGGCTCAGGCGGTGACGCTGGAGGAGGTAGCCCAGGCAGCGGAGGAAGGCCGGGCCGAGGCGCTGCTTCGCCCGGTGGACAGCCTGTTTCAAATGTACCCCTCCGTTCAGGTGGATGGGCGGCGGGAGGCTCTCTGCCGCAATGGGAACCCCTTCCCTTTTGACGGGGCGGAGGGGCGCTGCCGGGTCTATGGCTCGGACGGCACGTTCCTGATGCTGGGCCAGTGCCAAAACGGGGAGATGCGCACCGTCAAGAGCTTCTTCCCGGTGGAAACCGGTGCAAATTAGATGAGGTGAACCATTTGAGTAAGAGACAACGGGTGATTGCCCTGGGTTTTTTTGACGGCGTACACCTGGGCCACGGGGCGCTGCTGCGGGCGGTGAAGCGGAAGGCGGAGGAACTGGGGTTGCCCGCCGCCGTGATGAGCTTCGACGCCCACCCTGGCACCCTGGTCAGCGGGAAAGCGGTGCCCATGATCAACACCACGGAGGACCGGGTGTGGCTGATGCGGCACTACTACCAAATCGACGAGGTGATTCTGGCCCACTTTGACGAGGCCATGATGCGTATGCCCTGGCGCAGCTTTGTGACGGACTACCTGATCGGCACCCTGGGGGCGGCCTATGTGGTCTGCGGCAAAGACTTCCGCTTTGGCGACCGGGGGGCCGGGGACGCACAGCGGCTCCGGGACGCCTGCGCGGAATTGGGCGTGGGCTGCGAAATCGTGGACATGGTTTCGGTGGACGGGGTGCAGGTACACTCCACGGTGATTCGCCAGCTGCTGGCGGAGGGCCGCATGGAGGAGGCCAACCGCTGCCTGGGCCACCCTCACACCCTGATTCAGACGGTGAACCCCGGCAAGCACCTGGGCTCCCGGCTGGGCTTCCCCACGGTGAACCTGACCATCCCGCCGGAGGTGGCGGTGCCTGCCCATGGGGTGTACACCACAAAGGTCTATCTGGACGCGGACGACGACACCTCCGCCCAAATCGCCGTGACCAATGTGGGCGTCCGCCCCACGGTGGACAGCTCCGGCACCGTCACGGTGGAGGGCTATATCCTGGACTTCCACGGCAATCTGTACGGGAAGCGGGTGCGGATGGAGTTTTACAGCCACCTGAGAGGGGAGCGGCGCTTTGACAGCGTGGAGGCACTGACCGCCGAGGTGCTGCGCAATGCAGAGCAGACCCGACATTATTTTCAAACGGAACGCTGCGGATAAGGAGACAGACGTATGGCAGATGAAATCGTGAGAGCCATCACCTCTGACGGCGCTGTGATGGCCTCCGCCATCACAGCGCGGGAGATGGTGGAACAGGCGCGGCAAATTCATAGCACCACACCGGTGGCCACGGCGGCCCTGGGCCGGGCGCTGATGGGAGCATCCATGATGGGCAACCAGCTCAAGGGGGCAGACAACTCCGTCACCGTCCAGTTCAAGGGGGACGGTCCCCTGGGGAACATCACCTGCGTGGCGGAGGCCAGCGGCGATGTGCGGGGCTATGTCCAGAACCCCAACGTAATGCTGCCCCTGAACGACCTGCAAAAGCTGGACGTGGGCAGCGCAGTGGGCCGGGACGGCACCCTGACCGTTATCAAGGACCTGGGGATGCGGGAGCCCTATGTGGGCCAGGTGCCCCTGGTCAGCGGGGAGATCGCCGAGGATTTGACGGCCTACTTCGCCACCAGTGAACAGTTTCCCACGGCCTGCGCCCTGGGGGTGCTGGTGGACACCGACCTGTCTGTGAAGGCGGCAGGGGGCTACCTGATTCAACTCCTCCCCGGTGCGGACGACGCCGTCATCGACAAGGTGGAGCGGGGCGTCCGCAAAAGCGGCTATGTGACGGAGCATTTTGCAAATGGCGTCACCCCGCTGGAACTGGTGCAGGAAGTTCTGTCCGAATTTGAGGTGGAGGTGCTGGAGACGGTACCGGTGGCCTACCGCTGCGATTGCAGCCGGGAGCGGGTGTCCCGCGCCCTCATCAGCCTGGGGAAGCAGGAACTGGAGGACATCGTCCGGGAGCAGGACGGCTGCACCCTGAGTTGCCAGTTCTGCGGGAAGGAGTACGCCTTTTCCGGGGAGGAACTGCGGCAGCTGGCCAGTCAGCTTTAACTTGCCGCAGGGAAAGTTTCAAAAAAAGCAGTTGACAAACGGTGGCAGAATGGGTATAATAATTCATGCTGAGTGCAGGGCGCAAATGCGAACCTGACAACAACTGGCGAGGGAGCATAGCTCAGCTGGTTAGAGCACCTGCCTTACAAGCAGGGGGTCATAGGTTCGAGTCCTATTGTTCCCACCATTTGTCTCAGCTTTTTTGAATGGCCCGGTAGTTCAGTTGGTTAGAACGCCAGCCTGTCACGCTGGAGGTCGACAGTTCGAGCCTGTTCCGGGTCGCCATTTTTCCATGCCGCTGGCATGGATATGCCTCTGTAGCTCAGTTGGTAGAGCAGGGGACTGAAAATCCCCGTGTCATTGGTTCGATTCCGATCGGAGGCACCATTTGCGGGAGTAGCTCATCTGGTAGAGCGCCACCTTGCCAAGGTGGAGGTAGCGAGTTCGAGCCTCGTCTTCCGCTCCAAAAGAGCAGTAACCTGGGATAACCGTGATGGCGGTGAAGTAGCAATCGCTACCTCCACCAAAATCCGCGTGTAGCGCGGATTTTTCCAATCAGAGGTGCCCGGTACCCGGAAAAGCCCGCTTTTCCGGGGCAGGGAAGCGAGTTCGAGCCTCGTCTTCCGCTCCAAAAGGAGTTATACCCTGTTGCAAACAGCGCGGCAGTGAAGTAGCAGTCGCTACCTCCACCAAAATCCGCGAGTCGCGCAGATTTTTGCAATCAGAGGTACCCGGTACCCGGAAAAGCCCGCTTTTCCGGGGCAGGGAAGCGAGTTCGAGCCTCGTCTTCCGCTCCATCGTCGGAGTGGACTCCATATCCCTTGCTTCCGGCCAAGGCCGAAAGCTCACTCATTCCATCACTCCTCCTCTCCGAAGCAACCCCGCTTCACTGCGACCAACGGAAGTCCCCAGCAGGGAGGCTTTGCTTCGGTTGAGTATCGAGTGGTCGCTGAGTTTGCGGTTTTTGGAAAAGCAGGTCTTCCACTCCAAAAATTACAGCGTCAGCTGTTTTTATATCCAGGGTTCGTCCCTGTCCTGTGGCACCATAGCCAAGAGGTAAGGCAGAGGTCTGCAAAACCTTTATCCCCAGTTCGATTCTGGGTGGTGCCTCCAACAAAGAACTATTCACACCGGATTTGGTGTGAATAGTTTCTTTTTCCCGCCGGCGGTGCGCCTCCTGTGCGTCTGAGGGCAGGCTTCCAATTTCTGTGAAAAAAGCAAAAAAGTGCTTGACAACGCGCCGTGGGGTGTGTATAATAGGCGTAGTTTGTGGGGCGCGCCCCATACTGATAGCGGGATTGTGTAAGGGTAGCACAGCAGACTCTGACTCTGTATGTGAGGGTTCGAATCCTTCTCCCGCTGCCAATAAATAGCCGCTCGAATGTACTTTTTGACATTCGAGCGGCTTTTCTTATGTCCATTTTCAGGAGCCACAGCCATGCTTGACCTGTACTGCAAGCTGAAAATCGCCGCCCTCCTTGTCTGGCTTGTTCTGGCAACCGGAGGGCCGGCGTGGCTTTTCTGGAAAGACTGATAATCCGTATATCAACAAAAGCAGAGGTCAGGCTCCGCCTGACAGCTGCTTTTTTTCGTCCATAAGGCCCATGACGGTTAAACTGCGGCCCACATTGCCCCCGGTATGGCAGAAACCGGCTGTCCGCACGCGGCGGACAGGGAAAGGAAGCCACATGAAACTGAAAGGGCTGTTGGGGCCTGAACTGTATCAGCAGGTACAGGCGAAAACGGAGGTTCTCATCCGGATGGAGTACAAAATCACAGACACGGTTCGCACGCTGATGCCGATTCTGACGGAGCTGGCCGTGTAGTCGATACGCTTTCGATTCCCCCGATTTGCGCCGCCACCCGCTCTGTCATCTGATAAACTGCTCCACATATTCCAGTGCGCGTCGATCGTCCTTTTTGGAGAAGCCGTGCTGCCCCTGGGGAATCAGATGTAGCGTGGCATTTTGGTATGCCTCCTGGGCCCGCTCGGCGTAGTGGTAATCGACGATTTTATCGGCGGTGCCGTGGACGATTAGGACGGCCCCCGTGTACCCGCTGAGCTCCGCAATCAGGTCGACCTTCAGGACGGAAGCGGCATAGTCACGCCCCAGCTTCATTGGGCCGCAGCGGAAGGTCTCCGGGATGCTGGCCGGGTCGAATTTGGCGAACATCATTTTCCCGGCCCTGGCGTCGTCCGGAATGCAGAGCGCGGGATAAAACAGAATCAGGCGCTTGACTCGCTCCTGCAAATCAGCCGCCACCAGGCCAGACACCACTCCGCCCTGGCTGCATCCCATCAGCGTGACGGAGGCTGCATTCGTCTCCGGCAGGGCTTTCGCGTATGTGACAACCGCTTTCAGATCTTTTTCCTCTGTAAAGATGGTCATCTTTGTAGTGTCCCTGTCGCTTTTGCACATCAGACCGCCGCCATTGAAGTCGAAACAGAACGCCGCATAGCCGCGCTGTGCAAACCACCTTGCGTATTCCTTTGTCGTCTGGTAGTTGGCCATAAAGCCGTGGCTGACGATGACGATGGGGAGGTTCTCCCCCTGCGGATGAAAATAAAGGCCGCGAATGGTCATGCCATCCCGCATACACACAAAATGTTCCTTTTTGATCGTATCCATGTAAATCATGCACCTTTCTACGTTAATGTGCGGTTGCCTGGACGCTTGTACCCAGCCAGGATACCAACTATTTCCGGTTGTCCTGGCGGCGCAAAACGGCGCAGAACAGATCGTTCGGCCATAGCTACCTCCGTGCGCAGGGCATTCTGCGCCATACACATCTGCCCATTACATTATAACAGAACAGCGACGCCCCCGCAAGGGAGCGTCACTGAATCACTGAATGGTGGAGATGAGGGGAGTCGAACCCCTGTCCGAAAATGCCTCCTCTGGACTTTCTCCGGGCGCAGTCGCTTCTTTACATTCCCTCACCGAATCGTGAACCGACACACTAGACGGCTTGGTAGCTTCATCAATGCATGGAGGCCGCAAAGCTTAGGCCCCTCACGTTCGCCGCTAAAAGGCATCACCCAGCCCGGTTCGTGGCCCTCCCGGGATCGGCGTCCGCGCACAGTGGGCGGAGGTCGCAGAGCCTAGTTAGGCCGCGACAGCAACGTAATTCTGATTATCGTTGTTCTTTAATTTATAGGTGCCCATTGGTAAGCGGCTGGGCGCCGCTGCCCGCTTATCCAGCCTCAACATCCCCGTCGAAACCGGTGCATCCCCATATCGTCCGCAGGCACAGGGCCTGCGGAAAGAAAACAAATCAATTCCTCAGCACTTCTCCGGCTCGGGATAGTCCACGCCGAAGGTGTCCACCGTGACCTCCGCCATCTTCTGCACCTGGCGGGGGCGGTCGCTCCAGTCCGTGCGGACGGAGGCGATTTGATCCACTACGTCCATGCCCTCGATGACCTTGCCGAAGGCGGCGTATTCGCCGTCCAGGTGGGGCGCATCGGCGTGCATGATGAAGAACTGGCTGCCTGCGCTGTCCGGCACGGCGGTACGGGCCATGGACAGCACGCCGCGGCTGTGCTTCAAATCGTTCCGGAAGCCGTTGCTGGTGAACTCGCCCTTGATGCAGTAGCCGGGGCCGCCTACGCCGGTGCCCTTGGGGTCGCCGCCTTGGAGCATGAAGCCCGCAATGACCCGGTGGAAGATGATGCCGTTGTAGAAGCCCTGCTTCACCAGGGAGATGAAGTTGTTCACCGTATTGGGCGCCACCTCAGGGTACAGCTCCGCCTTGATGACGCCGCCGTTCTCCATCTTGATGGTGACGATTGGATTCTGATTCATCGTAATAACCTCCTCAGTGTTGCCCTCAGCGGAAGTTGTGGGCCTTGATGGCCCGATCCATCTCCCGCTTCGTATCCCGCTCTGCCATGGCGGCGCGCTTGTCATACATTTTTTTGCCCTTGGCCACCCCGATTTCCAGCTTCAATCTGGAGTTTTTGAAGTAGATGCTCAGCGGAATCAGGGCGTAACCGTCCTGCTTCACCTGGGCGTAGAGCTTCATAATCTCCCGCCGGTGCAACAGCAACTTCCGGGGGCGCATGGGGTCTTTGTTGAAAATATTGCCCTGCTCGTAGGGGGAGACGTGCATCTGATAGACGTACATCTCGCCATCCTTCACCTGGCAGAAGGAGTCCTTCAGATTGACGTGTCCGGCCCGGATGCTCTTCACCTCTGTGCCGACCAGCTCAATGCCGGCTTCATAGGTCTCCAGAATGAAGTAGTCATGGCGGGCCTTGCGGTTGGTCGCCACGATTTTGATGCCCTTCTTCTCCGGCATGGAACTCCCTCCTCACTCGGCGTTTTTACATTTTATCGCGTATGAGCGGCCTTGTCAATGTCTTTTTTGTCATTATTTGCAGGGAAACGCAAAGAATCCGGCGAATACCCTTGACAAGCGGCGGAAAGGATGCTATGATGTAAATAAGAAAGAAGATTATAAAATGTTTTGCCCAAATGAACTAACGCATCTAAGTCAGAGACAGGAGGGATGGAGATGTCGGAGATAATCGTTCAAAGGAAGCATTCGTTTTGGTATTGGTTTAGTCGGGTCCTGATTGCCCTTCTGCTGCTGGTCGCCGTTTACGATGTTTACGGCGTGTTCCGCCACGCCCAGGTCAACGGCGGCGGAGGCACCGGATACTGGTTGACGGAGGAGCTGACCGCCCTGGTAGGGGAGCCCTATGAGGGCGAAGTGCTGCTCTGTGAGACAGTGGACGGGACGGAGGTCGCCGTGCTGGAGGATATGGAGTTCCAAATCAGCCAGAAGGCCTATCGCCCCTGGAACAGGTCCATGCCCGCAGAGGACAGCGCAGGCGTCCCCCTGTCCCGCGCCTCCTGGATCTCCGTCTATAACTGCAAGGTGGTCTACACCCGCTACCGGACGGTGGACGGGGTGAAGGAGGACGGCTCCGAAACGCAGATGGTGGTGGTTTACAAGGGCTATGAGGACAATGACCTGAACTCCGGCGCCAGATCCGTGGTGACAGACAGCGTGCAGCGTGTCACCTATAGCGACAGCGAGGAGATATTCGTCACCATCGCCGCCCCTTCGGACACGGCGGCGTAGCGTTCCGAACACATACAGGAGGCCCCTGGCAGCGCGACTGCTGCCAGGGGCCTTTTCTGTTCTTTTTTGTTTGATTTGAATTGCCCGTTTACCGGAACCAGAACCCGGTGAAGGTGTCCTTCGGCGTCCGGTAGGTTTGCAGACCACATTCATAGGCAAATTGGCGAATCAGCTTGCCCTCTCCGTCGTACTCGCCAAACACCTTGGCGGTGCCGCTGTTGCAGATGTAGTTGCCCTGCAGCGGGGTGACGTTGGAGACGATGCTGGAATAGGGCACATCGAAGGAGAAGTCCAGGGAGAAGGTTCTGGCGTTCTCGTCCACCAGGTAGCGGTACATCTGGGAGGTCAGGGTGCTGCTGGCCAGCACTGTCCCTACGCTGTCCGGCAAGGCAGGCGGCTTCCAGCCGTGACGGGTGCTGTTGGCCCAATAGTTGTTGTTGTACAGCCGCAGATAGTACTGCCCCTTGGGCAGGGAACTGTCCGGCTGATATTCCACGGTGTGCTGGCCGTATTGGGGGACGAAGTCGCCCACCTGCTTCAGGGAGTATCGGGCAAAGTCAGTGTCCTTCCAGAACGCCTCGTTGCCAATCAGGTAGTCGATTTCCGGCGCGGTGTGGATGTTGACCACCTTGATGATGGTGGAGGTCTCACGGGAGCTGACGATGATGCTGTCGCCCTCCGGGATGTACTGAATCGCGTTCAGATGGAGCCAGTCGTTCTTCCCCACCATCCAGACGAAGGGATCCTGGGGCGTGATGGGGGAGGTATCCTGCTCATAATAGGAGCGGAACAGATCCTTGAAGTCCAGCAGTTGCTGCACTTCGCCGGTCTCCAGGTTCAGTTCTACCAGCAAATCCTCTACGTTGTCCACCTCGCCCACGTCGCTGGTCAGAACCAGCACCTTGGGTTCGTCGCCCGTCAGCGCCATATCGTGGTGCATCTCGTAGCCCTCCAGGGGGTAAATCGCCACCGCCTGGCCCAATGCATTGAACTGGGCCATCTTGAAAGCGGAAACGCAGGTCAGCATCTGCCCCTTGTACCAGAGGATACGGTCAAGGCTGTACCCCTCCAGCACCATCTCATAGCGCATGACGCCATCGTTGTCATAGAAGAAGGCGTAGCCATTTTTGCCGCCCACCCGAACCAGGGTGTACAGGCCGGAGGAGAGGGGCGCGGTGCTTTCCCCTTCCGTGTGCTCCAGCAGCACCGGATAGTCAGATACCGGCTTGGGCATCTCCACCGTGAACGCCACGGCGTTCACCAGCCGCCCCTTGGGGCCAATCAGCTCCAGGGTCACATGGTTCTTCATCCCCGGCACCAGGCCGATAATTTGGAACTCATGACGGGTGGTGGAGCCGTCCCCATCGTTGGCCCTGGCGGAGAAGTCCGGGATGTCCTCCTCGTCCACATGGATGGTGTACTGCATCTGCCCCGGGAAGGTGGTGGTGAAGCACAGATACAGGCTGTTGCCCGCCGTACCGAAGGGGTTCAGGATGGCCAGGGGCTTCTCCAGCGTATAGCGCCCTTTGGAGGACAGCTTGACGATGGCCGCCGCCAGGCGTTCCTGCACCTGCCGGTCATAGTAGGTAAAGCCCTTCTCCTTGGATTCGTCCGGGAGGATTTGCAGGATGTCCAGATCGGACTTGCAGGAGGCGGCAAAGGAGGAGACGTGCAGCTCCTGGTCACCGGACAGGTATCTGCCCGTTTTCACCTTCCAGGAGTCCCGCACGGCCGTCTCGCCTGAGAGGAACCTCCTGCCGTAGAGCACGGCGATGATTCCAACGATGAGCAATGCCAGCAGGATACCCCCGGCCAGTCGGCTGACAAACACGGCCACCAGAAGGGCTGCCACCGCCACCGCCGCCCCGGCGAGGCAGGCATAAATCGTCCATTTCGTTTTTTGCTTCATAGGTATCAATTCCTTCCAGGCTGCGCAGCCGTTCTCCGGCCTGTCGCCACAGAATGCTCGCCTCCCCTGTCTGTGGGCTTGGCGATCGCTGGCTTTATTATAACACAAAGCCGAGCCAATGCACCAGCGGCCGGCTGAGATTTACGAAAAATTTTAAAATTCGGATAGTGCTAGGGAACTTCTGAACAAATGCACTTCGGCGCCTTGCGGTAAATTTGTGCCATAACTGCGTTGCAAAAACTTGAAATCCGTCAGAATTCCTGCGTTTTTGTGCCTTTTTCTGACGCAAATTTCCTCGCAATCCGCTCTCGTCCATTTATTCAGAGGTTCCCTAGAGCTTTTGCCGATCGGCGGCTCCATAAATTTTCCACAGCCGTTCCGCCTTTTGCGGGCCATACTAAGGGCAGGAAGCGAGGTGAGCAAGCGTGACAAAGGCGAACTTTCTGCGGGGTATGGGCCTGGGCGTGGCCGTAGGCGCAGCCATCGGCATCGCCATGACCCCGAAGCGGCAGCGGCTGCTGAAGCACACCCACACCGGAAAGACCATCCGCGCGGTGGCCGATGTGATGGACAACCTGACGGACGCCATGGGGCTGTAAGCGGACCATGCCGTGATAGCCCTTCGACCCGCAACCATGCCAGCGGTGAAATTGCCGCTGGCATTCCCCTCCCATCTGTGCTAAAATGATACAAAAGGACGAAAACCACCATGATACGCAGAAAGGAGTACCCCCTATGACCACTCGTGAACAGCACAACGTACTTACTGCCGCTGCCGTCCTGTCTCAGCTGGAGCGGCACGGTATGACCGGCGCCTATGCCACCGACGCCGCAGAAGCTCTGGCGCAGATGCGGGCCTTTTTGCAGCCTGGGAAGGCTGTCTCCTTCGGCGGCAGCATGACGCTGGAGGAGATTGGCTTCTTCCCCGCCGCGGAGGCCTCCGGCTGCACCCTCATTGACCGCCGCACCGCCCAGACGGAGGAGGAGCGGCAGCAGATTTATCAGCAGGCCTTCGGTGCGGACGTCTTTTTTATGAGCACCAACGCCATCACCCTGGACGGGAAGCTGGTCAACGTGGACGGCAACGGCAACCGCCTGGCCATGCTCCTGTTCGGCCCCAGGAAGGTCGTGGTGGTGGCCGGGATGAACAAGGTGTGCAGGGACGAGGCCGCCGCTATCGAGCGCATCCACCGTATCGCCGCCCCAATGAACGCCATCCGTCTGGGCCGGGATACCCCCTGCGCCCACACCGGGGTGTGTGGAGACTGCCACAGCCCAGACTGCATCTGCGCCCAAACCGTTGTCACCCGCCACTGCAAGCCGGAGGGCCGGATACACGTTATCCTGGTGGGGGAAGATTTGGGCTATTGACTCGAAAAAAGCGACAGGAAACAGCTTTCCTGCCGCTTTTTTATGTATCCTCTGCCGCGCCCGTCTGGACTGCGGCCTGGAGACCGTCCGCCTCGTGTACCACGGTGCTGCTGCCTGGCGGCTCCTCCTCGCGGTAGCGGACGATGCGCCCGCCGTAGAGCTTCCCGCCATAGCGCCGGTTGCCGTACTGCTTCGCGCTGCGTTGCACCGGCTCGGCCAGACGCCCCGTATCCGGGTCGATCCAAGGCTCCTTGGCGGTGGTGGTGCTGCCCCCCAGGTAGGGTGTCGGCTGCGGCAGGGCCGTCCGCTCCAGCGGGTCCCCCGCCCCATAGCGGCGCAGGGCGCCCCAGGGCTCCCGATAGCTCAGCGGCGGCTCATAGCCCACCGGCTCCCGACCGTAGCGGCCCTTCCACCCCCACGGCTCCCGATAGCTCAGGGGCAGGGCGGGGGCGATGCGCCTGCTCCTGGTGACAAAGACGCTGCCTCGGTAAGCGGGCGGCAGGGCCATGACGGGCTGCGTCCCATACCGGGCTTTGCTGCCCCAGGGTTCCCGATAACTCAGGGGCAGAGCGGGGGCGCTGTGCCTGCTCCTGGTAACGGAGACGCTGCCCCGGTAAACGGGCAGCCAGTCCATGACGGTCTGCGTTCCGTACCGCCGCTTGCTGCCCCAGGGTTCCCGGTAGCTGGGCGGCGTGGCCAGGGCGACCCTGGCCGACCGAAGCACATGGTTGCCGCCGCGGTAAATCGGAATCTCATCGTGGGGATTTTTTATCCCGTAGCGCCGCCGCAGGCCAAGTCGTTCCCGGTAGCGCTCCGGCTCCGCATAGGTGACCTTCGCCGGAGCGGGGCGAAGGATTCCCTTCCCGGTGTGTCTGGACGGCGTGTGGGGGCCCGGCACATTGGTCTCCGGCCCCTTTTTCCGGCCGAGGTAGGGAATCGGAATGGCGGGCAGGGCAAATCCGCCGTAGCGCTTCCGCCCACCCCACGGCTCCTTATAGCTGTCCGGCTGGGCGGAGCGGAGGTCGGCGCTGCCTGCCGCGCTGCCGCCGCCCTGATACCGCTTACCGCCCGCCTGCAGGCGAAGGCGGCCATAGCGGGACTTGCTGCCCCAGGGGGCCTTGTAGCTGTCCGGCTGGGCGGAGCGGAGGTTGGCGCTGCCTGTCGCGCTGCCGCCGCCCTGATACCGCTTACCGCCCGCCTGCAGGCGAAGGCGGCCATAGCGGGACTTGCTGCCCCAGGGGGCCTTGTAGCTGTCCGGCTGGGCGGAGCGGAGGTTGGCGCTGCCCGCCGCACTGCCGCCGCCCTTGTAGGACCGGTTAGAGAACCCCCGAATGGGCGAGGCTGTGTTGCGCCGCCTGCCGGAGCGCCACCGCTCCGGCATCGCCACGGACACCTGCGGCCCGGACCGCTCCTGCTTCCTGCCCGTATATCTGGGCAGCAACAGCCCGAACACGCCGCCGCGGGTTTTCCTTCTCCGGCGGGACCGGCGATAGGATTCCATCGGCGCGCCCGGCGCGGCCTTGTCCTCGCCGTAGCTGCGGGAGCGCCTCGCGTTGTCCATCGGGTGCCGCAGCGCACGATAGAGCAGCAGCGCGACAGCCGCCACAAGGCAGAGTACCCCCACCGCCACACGCACCGGATGCTCATATATACCATTCAAATCAAGCTCTACTGCAACAGCAGACGGCGCCAGAATGCTGCCGCAAAGTGCAGCCAGAGCCAACGCCGCAGCAGCCTGCCAAACTTTTTTCATGCAGAACGCTCCTGGAGGTCAAGTTCATCATTCGTTATGCTCTATTATGCCACAAGATTGCGTGTTTATCAACCGCGGATTTGTTTCCAATCCGGTTGTTTCTTCCTGCGAGGCGGGAACGTGGATGGCGTTCCCGCCGGGGCCCCACGATGGAATTGGAATAAAAAATCCGAGGAACCGCCGCTTTGGCAATTCCTCGGAATATGGTGGACCATAGGGGGATCGAACCCCTGACCTCCAGATTGCGAACCTGGCGCTCTCCCAGCTGAGCTAATGGCCCTTACAAATCCACAACAATATTATTATAGCACGTTTTCAAAATTTGTAAAGGGCCGGAACGCAAAAAAATCGGAAAAAACCGTACCCCTGCCCTCAGAAGCCGGCGATGGGAATAGAGCCGTCGTCCTGCCCCTTTTCCACGCTGCGAATCTGCATTTCATAGGAGTAGCCGTTGTCCGCCGTGACCTTCACGGTGTCCCCGGCCCTGTGGCCCAGCAGTGCCTTCCCCACCGGCGATTCCCGGCTGATGAGCCCCCGGAGGGCGTCCTCCCGCATGGTGGTGACGATTTGGTAGGTCTCCTCCTCGTCAATGTCCTCGCAGTACACCACCACCTTATCGTACAGGCCGATTTCGTCCTCTCCGGAGTGGTCCTCGATGATGACGGCGGTCTCGATCATCCGCTCCAGGTAGCGGATGCGGCTCTCGTTGGCGTTTTTCTCCTTCTTCGCGGCGGAATACTCGAAATTTTCGCTCAGGTCGCCAAAGCCGCGGGCCACCTTCACCGCCTCCAGTAGCTCCGGACGCTTGGTGATGCGGCGGTAATCCAGCTCTTCCTGCATTTTCTGGACATCCTGACGGGTCAGTTTATCGTGCATGGGGGTTCTCACCTTTCAATAGGAACTGTGGAACGTTTTCGCTCCGCCGGTTTAGTATACCACAGCTTCCCGAAAAGGGGAAGCCTTTTGCAATGATTCACGTGCCCTCACCGCGCCCGCAGCTGCCAGAAGGCCACGGCGCTGGCCGCCGCCACATTCAGAGAATCCGCGCCATGCCCCATGGGGATGCGGACGGTGTAATCGCAGCCGTCGATAGTGGGCTGGGGCAGGCCGTCGCCCTCCGTTCCCAGCACAATAGCCAGCCTGTCCTCTGTCATCAGCCGGGGGTCCTCAATGGAGACAGCGCGCTCCGTCAGCGCCATTGCCGCAGTCTTGAAGCCCAGCGCCCGAAGCTGGGGGAGCCACTGCGGGGCGTCCCCAGCCAGCCGCGCCCATGGGATTTGAAAAACTCCGCCCATGCTGACCCGCACCGCCCGCCGATACAGCGGGTCGCAGCAGGAGGCCGTCACCAGCACGGCGTCCATGCTCAGCGCGGCGGCGGAGCGGAAAATCGCGCCAATGTTGGTGGGGTTCCCAATGCCGTCCAGCACGGCGACTCGGCGGGCGGTGCGGCACACGTCCTCCGGAGAGGACAGCGGGGGGCGGCGCATGGCGCACAGAACGCCCCTGGTCAGGGCAAAGCCGGTGAGCCGGGCCAACAGGTCACGGCTGGCGGTGTAGACGGGCACATCTCCGCACCGGGCGAGAATGCCCCGGGCCGCCCTCTCGATTTGCCGCTCCTCCATGAGCAGCGAGAGGGGCACGCATCCGGCGTCCAGAGCATAGCCGATGACCTTGGGGCTTTCCGCAATGAAGATACCCTTCTCCGGCGCCCGGCGGCTGCGGAGCTGCGCCTCCGTCAACCCGGCGTAAACCTCCAGCTCCGGGGCGGAGAGGTCGGTGAGCATTATGATGTTCGCCATAGTAGCCTCCTCCCCGACAGCGGATTTCCTATGAAAAAACGGAGCAAGTGTTCCTTCACTTGCTCCGATGGGTTTGGTGCGGGCGATGGGACTCGAACCCACACGCGCATTCACGCACAAGCACCTCAAGCTTGCCAGTCTACCAATTCCAGCACACCCGCATACCTTAAAACTACAGTTGGAATTATATACCCGTTAGCTGAAATTGTCAACTATTTTATCGCCAGGCGCGGCGAAAATTCCCAGCGGCAGCCTGCCGTCATATCTCCGCCGCCCACGCATAGGCTTTAGCATCTGAGAAAAGGTGGGGCGTATGGTGGAAGAACATGAAAGGTTGGATTGGTATGACCTGCTGGCGCGGGACTGGAGGCTGATGGCGCTGACCGCGCTCTTGGGCATCGGGCTGCACTTTGCCTTTCAGCTCTGGCCCAGCATTGTGACGGAGTTTTTCGCGCCGGTGAACGAGAGCATCTGGGAGCATGGCAAAATCGTCTTCTGGCCGCTGCTGCTGGTGCTGGGGCTGCGGGATGGGCGGCGGCGCTGCAGCCGCTGGCTGCTGGCCGCCCTGTGCGCCACAGCGCTGGTGGTGGTCCTGGGTTGGGTCTGGCACGTCGCCCTGGGAGGCAGCCTGCCGGTGATGGATGCGCTGATTTACGCGGCGGGCATTGTGACGGCCTTCCTGCTGGCGGAGTGGCTGCCGGACCGCCGGGAGCTGGCCCCCATCGCCGTGGGGCTGACGCTCCTGTTTGTGGCGCTGCTGCTGGCCTTCACGCTGTGCCCGCCCAGGGGGACGCTGTTCAATGACCCGGCCCTGGCGGACGCCTGGGTGGTGCTGACCTGCTGAGGCGGCGCCACGGAAATCAATTTTGAAATTCGTTTCCTATAGGAACCCCTCCACCGGCTACCGCCGGTCCCCCTCCCCTTTCAGGCAATGTCATCAACTTAAAGATGCAATCCGTCCTGGGTTGAGGGGTGTAACGAAGCCGTACAGTCAGATTTCCACGACCAAAGGGCAACAAAATTGCCGCCCGTCCCGCCGTAAGGCTAGGGAGCGCAGCGGAAATGCCGCTTGACGGCGGAGGGACGAGGCGGCAATCCCCGCCAGCCGCCATGGGCGGCAGTCTCACCTCGTCGGCGTTAGCTCCGTATCGCT
>JAJQEV010000070.1 GCA_021201475.1 Clostridiales bacterium | reverse complement strand
GGGGACGATTGCCGTTCCGCCCTCGCCGTTGGCGGGCGGAACGTGCAATTTTGTTACCCTTTGGTCGTGGAAATCTGACTGTACGGCTACGTTATTCCGCTCAACTCAGGATGGATTGCATCTTTTAAGTTGATGACATTGCCCTGAAAGGGGAGCTGTCAGCGCAGCTGACTGAGGGGTGATGCCGCAGTCTGTTCCGTTGGAGTTTTGTGACGGTCAAACAAAACAAAGTTTTAGTTTTCACATCATAGTAGGGGCGCACACTGTGCGCCCGGCTATGGTTGGGTCTATTCCTGCGGTTGATTTATGAAAACATCCCTTCTATCTGTACAAATAACACCGTCAGGAGCAATCGGCTTCTCCCGTGAACACTTTTTTTAGGCGAAAACGGGCGGGCGCACACTGTGCGCCCCTACTAGAGCATGAAGCCTAAATCTTTACTTTTCTGCAGGGGCAACGCTGGAGACCGTCTCCCCGGCGTCTTGCAAGTTTTCCGTCTTTCTTCGCAGAATTGACTTGTAATCCTGCATATCAGGCATAGGAAGGTTTGCGAAAGCGGCGGAAAGCCCGCCGCCCGGCCCCCTTTTTCGAGGGCAATATGATTTTTTCCATTTTTTACTTGCAAAATCCTGGAAAGTAGTGTATAGTGGGACAGGACGACAATGGGGTCACCAAAATACCATTTTGTGCTGTGCCCTTGTGCGGCGTTCTCTGGGAGAAGGGAGCGCGCCGCACACCCGCATAGCCGCATCCTTTTTTGGGAAGGCACTGCTCTGCCTGACGGACTGGATACGCAAGAGATGAGGGTAACCCTGTCCTGCGCCGGTTCCGCCGGCGCGATTCAATCGTGCGGGGGCTGGTTTCCTTCGCCGGGAAAGGATTTTTATTATGGCAATCAAGAATGACTATCTGAACAGCGTGTATGAGGATCTGGCCGGCCGCTATGCGGAGCAGTCCGAGTTCCTGGAGGCCGTCCATGAGGTGCTGGAGACCCTGGTGCCCGTGGTGGAGGCCGACTCCCGTTATGAGCAGCAGAACATCGTGGGCCGCATGGTGGAGCCGGAGCGCATCGTCATCTTCCGGGTGCCCTGGGTGGACGATAACGGCAAGGTGCAGGTGAACCGGGGCTACCGCGTCCAGTTCAACTCCGCCATCGGCCCCTACAAGGGCGGCCTGCGGTTCCGCGACAATGTGAACCTGTCCATCATCAAGTTCCTGGGCTTTGAGCAGATCTTCAAGAACGCCCTGACCACCCTGCCCATGGGCGGCGGCAAGGGCGGCTCCGACTTCGACCCCAAGGGCAAGAGCGACGGCGAGGTCATGCGCTTCTGCCAGAGCTTTATGACCGAGCTGTGCAAGCACATCGGCCCTGACACCGACGTACCCGCCGGCGACATCGGCGTGGGCGGCCGTGAAATCGGCTATATGTTCGGCCAGTACAAGCGGCTGACCAACTCCTGGACCGGCGTCCTCACCGGCAAGGGCCTGACCTACGGCGGCTCCCTGGCCCGTACCGAGGCCACCGGCTTCGGCCTGTGCTACTTCGCCAACGCCCAGCTGAAGGCCAACGGCCAGAGCTTCGAGGGCAAGGACGTTATCATCTCCGGCTCCGGCAACGTGGCCATCTACGCCAACCAGAAGACCACCCAGCTGGGCGGCAAGGTCATCGCCATGTCCGACTCCAACGGCTATATCGTGGACGAGAACGGCATTGACTACAAGGTCATTCAGGTCATCAAGGAGCAGAAGCGGGCCCGCATCAGCACCTATCTGGACTATGTCCCCACCGCCAAGTACGTTCCCGGCTGCTCCGGCATCTGGACCGTCAAGGCTGACATCGCCCTGCCCTGCGCCACCCAGAACGAAATCGACGAGGACTCCGCCAAGGCGCTGGTGGCCAACGGTGTCATCGGCGTGTTCGAGGGTTCCAATATGCCCTGCACCCCCGAAGCCATCGCCGTCATCAAGGGCAACGGCCTGCTGTACAGCCCCGGCAAGGCTTCCAACGCCGGCGGCGTGGCCACCTCCGGCCTGGAGATGAGCCAGAACTCCGAGCGCCTGAGCTGGACCTTCGAGGAGGTCGATTCCAAGCTCCAGGGCATCATGGAGTCCATCTACGCCGCCTGCGCCGACGCCGCCGAGAAGTACGGTATGCCCGGCGACATCCAGGCGGGCGCTAACATCGCCGGCTTCCTGAAGGTCGCCGACGCTATGCTGGCTCAGGGCGTGTGCTACTGATAAAAAATAATCAAGCGTAACGAAGGCCGTCGATGGGTTGAACCGTCGGCGGCCTTGTTTGCCCTCCGTTCCTTAGATATGGGCCTGGAAGAAAACACGTTTGCCCGCCGGGAGGGCAAAGCCGTAGTTCCTCCCAAGAACCTCATCTAAGGAGAAAACGGGCGGGCGCACACTGTGCGCCCCTACTGATTTGCAAGAAACAGCAGCCTGTCCTCAACAGAAATTCAGATTTCCACGACCAAAGGGCAACAAAATTGCCGCCGCGTTCCGCCTCAGCGGAACGGGCGGCAATCGTCCCCAGCCGCCATTGGCGGCAGCTTTGGTGCGTGTCAAGCCACATCGTCTGTTGCCTGACAGACCACGATATTGAGGGATAAGGCGAAGCCGCCAGCGGGATACGGGGTGATTCTCAAGAGGGTGGCCACAGGTCCCCCCTCTTGAGCCGCCTTCTTTCCCCTATTTCTTGGCAGAGCAATTTACGGCGTCCAAAAATGTGCCAGCGGCACATTTTGAGCCGGAAACCGATGCCAGCTATGCTGGCGAGGGTCACTGTCCGACGAGGATACCGTAAAGGGTCAGCAGGCGGTAGTCAGCCCGCCGGGAAGGCAAAGCGGCTCTGAGCCAACGTCCCCTGTAAAGGGTTTGCCCCTGTGCGGCAGGCAATCCGCACAGGGGCGCGTGAAAAGGAGAAAAAGAAGGATTCTGTTGGGGAAATCTCCCCCGATTTATGTAAAAAAGGCGCTGCGGATGGAGGCTGTGATGCAAAAAGGTTCCCGCGCCTTTCCTACCAAAAGAACTGCTGCGGTGGGGGCTTTACCACGCCGCCAGAGCCTGACCCAGGGCCTGACAGGCGGCCTCCCCCTCGTCATCCGGGGTGCCGTTCACCATCAACCCCTCCTCGTCATAGAGGTCGGCGCCGTCGCCGCTGGTGCGCTCGCACCAGTCCCGCATCCACTGGCCGTCGCCCCAGCCGTAGGAGCCGAACAGGGCCACCTTTTTGCCGGAGAGGGCGCCCTCCACGCTGGAGAACATGGGTTCAAACTCGTCCTCGTCCAACTGCTCGGCCCCCATGGCGGGGCAGCCGAAGGCGATGGCCTGATACTTGTCCACATCGGCGGCGGAGAACTGGCCGGGGGACAGCAGCTCCACCTCCGCTCCGGCGTCCCTGGCTCCTGCGGCGATGCAGTTTGCCATGAGTTCCGTGTTGCCGGTGCCGCTCCAATAGACGATTGCGATTTTATGCATGATAAGACTTCCTTTCCGTCATTTGATTTATGCTACGATCAGCTTTGTGATGGGGGTACCCGCCGCATAGCGCCGCTGATAGTCCTCCGTGCAGCTGCGATAGCTGGAAAAACGCCGCTGGGCGGCAGCCGGGTCGCCGTAGACCTTCCACAGTCCCCGGCAGGTGTAGTCCCGGCCCTGATGGGCCACGAAGCCCTCCACATCCTCCAGGGGATAGCCCAGGAACAGGCCGATTTCGTGGGGGAACGTCTCCTGGAAGCACACCCGCCCCACCAGCTGACAGAGCGTGCCCCGCAGGCCACCGGTCAGGTCGTAGCCCTGGCGGACCAGGTAGGCCGCCGTCTCTGGCTCCGCCAGCAGCCTTTCCAGCTCCGCCGGGCGGTAGACGTACAGCAGGAAATAGCGGCTGTCCCGAAACCCCTTTAAAATCACCAGCTCCAGCCCCTGGCGGCGGAGCTTCTGCCGCAGGCGCTTATAGTCGCTGGCAAATTCCTGCCGATCCTCCATCTGGAAGCGGTACAGGCTGGCCACCTTGATGCCCGCCAGCGTGGGGGAGCAGTGATTCACCAGCGATTGTTCCAAACACATCTCGTCTGCCTCCTTTGCGGTTAGAATAGGCTAACTTAGCCGGTGAAAGAATTGCCTTTCCTGTGTCCTCGCAGGTTAGGCATATCTAACTCATAGGGATAGTGTACCATGCTTCTCCACAGATGTCAATAGGTTTGTGGAAAATTTTTTGAATTTTTTCGGTGTTCCACCCTTTCATGGTAATTTATCAACTTAGAGATACAATCTGTCCTGGAGTGAGGAGTACAAACGTAACCGTACAGTCAGATGTTATCCACCGTTGGATAATATAATTGCACGTTTCGCCCGCTTCTGGCAGGGCGGAACGGCAATCCCCGCCAGCCGCCATAGGCGGCAGTCTCACCAGTGAGAAGTCACATCGTCTCTAACGGGATAGACCACCT
>JAJQEV010000068.1 GCA_021201475.1 Clostridiales bacterium | reverse complement strand
TGACAGCAGCCCCACCCCCAGGTGGGTCACGCTGACCCCCACCGCCAGGGCGTCCAGGCTGGTGGCTACGGCCAGGGCCGCCAGCGTCCGGGGGGACAGGTCGGAGACGGCGCAGGCGTCCCCCTCCCCTTCCGCCGCGTCCAGTATCATCCGGACGCCCAGCCAGACCAGCAGGCCGAAGGCGGCCAGGTCGCTGATGCGGGCGAAGTGCTGGTTCAGTTCGGCCCCGGCCAGGCCCCCCAGCAGGGTCATGCCCGCCTGGAACAGGCCGAACCAGGCCCCTACCCGCACCCCGTCCCGGAGCCGGAAACGTGGGGTGGCAATGCCGCAGCAGATCGCTGCGGCCCCGGCGTCCAGGGCCAGGGACAGGGCAATGAGAAAGACCGACAGCATAACATCATAACCTCCGCGCCGTTGCTTTGAGGAAGTATATGCCCGGTTCCGGGGAAGATGAATGTTGTCCTTAGTAGAGCGTGAAAGCTAAAACTTTGTTTAACCGGCACAAAATACCAACGGAACTGCCTGTGATACTGTTCAGATGGGTAAATTGTTCCGATTTTTGCAATCGCGTGTGTAGGGGCGGCCCTTGGCCGCCTCGGATAAGCAGGTGGTTTCTGCGGGCGGCCGAGGGCCGCCCCTACAAAAAAGTAAAGATTTAGTTTTCATCCTCTAGTAGGGGCGCACAGTGTGCGCCCACCCTGTTTTCCCCTTTAGATGGGGCCTGTGGTGGAGAATTTACCCGACCTTTTTGATAGCAAGCCTTGTCTTTTCAAAATTTCTTCTTAACCAAAGGCGGGGGAAGCAAAAGGTTCGTCGGGCGAACGCTGTTCGCCCCTACTGGAACAGGGAAACGAAGGCAGTGACCGAAAGCGATGGATGGAAAGGCGGCCAAGGGCCGCCACTACAGAAACGGAAAGCGTTCGGCTGCGTTGACGACACCGGACAGAAAGGAGGCCGCCATGCTGGCAGATGTACGGGGCTACCTGCGGGAGGACTATCGCCTGTTCCACCTGCGGGACAGCCGGGCCGAGGAGATCGGCTACCACTACCACGAGTTTGACAAGGTGCTGTTCTTCTGCGCCGGGGAGGTGACCTACCTGGTGGAGGGGCGGGTGTACGACCTCCGGGCCGGGGACGTGCTGCTGATCCCCCACCACCAAATTCATCAGCCCATCATCGGCGGCGGGCAGCCCTATGAGCGGCGGCTGCTGTGGCTCTCCCCGGCCATGCTGACGGAGTACGGCCTTTCCCCCTGCTTTGACGAGGCGGCGGCCACCGGCAGCCACCTGCTGCGCTCCGGCCCGGAGGAGCGGGCGGAGGCGCTGCGGCTGGCGGAGGAGCTGGAGGAGGCGGAGGGCAGCGCCGCCTTTGGCAGTCCGCTGCTGGCCCGCACCTACTGCCTCCAGCTGCTCATCGCCCTGAACAGGGCCTATACAGGCCAAAAAGCACAGGATACCGCACAGGGCCGCAACGACCCCAAGGTGGACGCGGTGCTGGCCTACCTCCGGGCCCACCTGATGGAGGACTTGTCCGTGGACGCTCTGGCGGAGCGGTTCCACGTCTCCCGCTCCGGGATGATGAGCCGGTTCAAGGAGGCCACCGGCTGCACCATCCATCAGTATGTGGTGCAGAAGCGGCTCATCCGGGCGGCGGAGCTGCTGCGGGAAGGGGCCTCCGTCCGGGACGCCGCAGCAGGCAGCGGCTTTCAGGACTACTCCACCTTCCTCCGGGCATTCCGGAAGCGCTACGGCGTCTCCCCCAGGGAGCTGAGATAGGGAACAGGATTCGGCATTTTGCCGAAAACACGATTTTAGTTCGAGTTCCGAAGAAAAGTTACCCACAGACTTTTCCGACGCGCAAAGGCGATTTTTTGTGGAAAAGCCTGTGGAGAATGTGCAAAAATGTGGAAACCGCTGAATAACCTTTTTTTCAGAATCGCCTTGGGGCGGACTGGTGTCTTTCAAACTGGACGGTCTGTTCGATGGCAAATGTCACAAAAGGTCAAAACGGGGAGATGAGGTCGGCCCTTATTAGACCGCGAAGCCTAAAACTTCCCTTTTCTGTAGGGGCGGCCCTCGGCCGCCCGGATTACGCAGTCGTTTCCCGTGGGCGGCCAAGGGCCGCCCCTACACAGGCGGTCGCATCGCAAAAAACGGAACTTTTTCCTGCTTGAACAGCATCGCAGGCAGTTCCGTTGATATTTTTCGATAATTGAATAAAGTGAAGTTTTAGGGAACCTCTGAACAAACCTGCCGCAAGGTGCGCCTGTCCGTTTGCTCAGAGGCCCCAGGGGAGCGCCCTCAGGAGAGATACGCCTTCAGCCGGTCGATGTTGTCCTCCTCCATGCGGATGACGCTGCGGGCCAGAACTGCCGCAGGGTCGGTTTGGGCCTGAGGGGCGGGTGTTTCCCCGTCAGCGGCGGGGTCCGGCTCATAGTCCCCGCAGGAGTTCAGCAGTTTCGTCAGGGTCAGAATGCCCATGTTGCTGCCCTGAATCATCAGCTGGGCCAGGTGGCTGGTCTCCTTGTTGAACAGGGTTTTCGTGCAGAGGCAGGCGCAGAGCATCATCCGCTGACCCTTGCTCAGCTCCTGGGGGCATTTCGCCAGGGGCTTCATCAGCTCCTCCGCCCGCTGCCGGGCGCCGTCGTACTCCTTCCGCTGGGTTTGCAGGTCGGAACGGAAGCGGGCGTTCTTCACCAGGGGCAGCAGCTGGTCAATGGCGGCGGCGCCCATGGCCGCGCCCTGGTAAATCTCCTGTAAAACAGGATACTCGTTGTTATTTTCCATAAAATGATTCCTTTCTGTATACGCTGATGGAGGCGGTTACGCGCCTAGTCTGCCCGGCAGGACGGAAACTATCCCTCAAAAGGAGGCAAAACAAATGGAACCGGAAGTGAAGTGGATGGAGGAGGCCCTGGCCCTGGCCAGGGAGGCCGCCGCGGCAGGCGACGTGCCGGTGGGCTGCGTGGTGGTGCGGCGCGGCGCGGTGGTGGGCCGGGGCTGCAACCGCCGGGAGGCCCTGGGGGACGCCACCGCCCACGCCGAGGTGGAGGCCATCCGGGCCGCCTGCGCCGCCCTGGGCAGCTGGCACCTGGACGGCTGCGCTCTGTATGTCACCTTGGAGCCATGCCCCATGTGTGCCGGGGCCATCCTGAACGCCCGCATCGACACCGTGGTGTACGGCGCGGCCAGCCCCAAGGCGGGATGCTGCGGCAGCGTGCTGAGCCTGTTCCAGGAGGGGTTCAACCACCGGCCCGCCGTGTACGGCGGCGTGCTGGAGGAGGACTGCGGCAGGCTGCTGACGGCGTTTTTTAATGGAAAATGAACGAAAATCGCAGTAAAAATTGCATTCCCCCAAAAACTGTGTTACACTGAAGGAAAGCGTCGGGCGGCTGCCCGGAAGCAGAGGAGGAACCCCCTATGAAATGGACTTGTCCGGTGTGCGGCGGCGACCATCCCGGTACATGGGTCTGCCCGGACTGCGGCTTTGACCTGAGCCTGGACTGCGAACATTACGCCACCCTGACCCCCACCCTTCCGGCGGGGGCTGTCCCCGCCGCTACCCTGGCCGCAGACTGGCAGGCACGGCAGGCCCAGGGCAGAGAGGCGGAGCTGGAACGGCAGATGGCCCGGGCCCAGGCGGAGCTGGAGCAGCTGCGGGCCGCCCGGCAGGAACGGGAGCGCCAACAGGCCCAGGCGGATCTGAAGCAGGAAGCTCAGGTTCCACAGCAGGAGTGGTCGAGCCAACATCTCCAGGACTACCGGCAGACCAGGGCCCATGAGGAAGCGGAGCAGCTGCGGGCCGCCCGACAGGAGGCGCTGGAGCGACAGGCGGCTCAGGCCCGGCAAAAAGAGCGGGAACGCCAGCAGGCCGCCCAAGAGGAAACGCCGGGGCAGGAGCAGGCCGCCGGACAGGAGTATACGCCGGATACCACCCCAGCGCTGAACAAGCCCAGCAAAAGGAGGTTTGGACTCCCTATTGCGGCCGTGGCGGTTGGGCTGCTGGTATACGTCCTATGCTTCAGCATTGCGGCGGCGGTGGTGGCGGCTGTGCTGGTGGCGCTGCTTTATCGCCTGGGGTACCGCGTCGGGGCCGCCCAGGCGGCTCGCCCCCAGAGCGAGGGCCGCGGCAGCCGCATCCTGACGGCGCTGCGGACTGTGCTGGAGGTCGTTGTGGTGGCGGTGATTACCTATGTGTTGATTCTGTTTCTGGGATTTATTTCTGGGGTGGCGCTGATGGCGGCGGCGATCGAGGCGGCGGTATATGCCGTTGGACGTCACGCCGGGAGGACCCACGCAGCAAAGGAGCAGGCGTAAACGGCAGCGGCCTGCCAATGCGGCTCGCGTTGCCCCCAAAATTGAGACAGAGGAGGAGAAGCTATGGAATGGACTTGTCCGGTGTGCGGCGGCGACCATCCTGGTACATGGGTCTGCCCGGACTGCGGCTTTGACCTGAGCCTGGACTGCGAGCGCCGCGCCACCCTGACCCCCACCCTTCCGGCGGGGGCTGCCC